>CALPOI020000109.1 GCA_943325145.2 Candidatus Planktophila lacus
ATCCCAACAGTTTACTTTCGCAGGTTTTGTGTCTTGCGTTCCTTGGTTTTCCCAAGAACAAGAAGTTGCATTGAACTGGTAATCATCCCAACAGTTTACTTTCGCAGGTTTTGTGTCTTGCGTTCCTTGGTTTTCCCAAGAACAAGAAGTTGCATTGAACTGGTAATTATCCCAACAGTTTACTTTCGCAGGTTTTGTGTCTTGCGTTCCTTGGTTTTCCCAAGTACAAGAAGTTGCATTGAACTGGTAATTATCCCAACAGTTTACTTTCGCAGGTTTTGTGTCTTGCGTTCCTTGGTTTTCCCAAGAACAAGACGTTGCATTGAATTGGTAATCATCCCAACAGTTTACAGTTGCAGGTTTCGTAGCTTGCGAGGGTTCAGCATTAATAGTTTCATTCGTTGAAGCAGAACAACTATTTGCATCTGTTACAGTCACAGAGTAAGTGCCCGCAGTCAAGTTTGAAATATCTTTTGAAGTAGATGAAAAAGATGAAGGTCCACTCCATGTATACGATAATGTTCCTGTGCCTCCTGAAGCTGATAAAGATATCGAACCTTTACCTCCATAACATGTTATTTGAGTTGGAGTTGTTGTTAATGAGATTGCAGCAGGTGAAGTAATTGTAATTGTTGTAGCGTTGGAAGTACAATTGCTAGCATTGGTTGTAGTTAATGAATATGCTCCTGAAGTCAATGAACTAAATGAACCTGTAGAATTTGTTACTGCTGCTACAACTGGATTTGTACCAGTTAATGTATACGTAATACCTGTACCATTTGCAGGTGATGTTAAGCTTACTGATCCTGTAGTCGAAGAACACGTTGGTTGTATAGTCGATGCAGTTGGCGCACTAGGCGTCTGTCCAAAACTTATCATCACATCATCCGTTGATGTACAACTGCCATTCGTAATTGTCCATCTTAATAAATAGCTATTTCCTGCAATACCTGTAAAATTTGATTTTGCATTACTAGGTGTAGTTACATTACCACCAACACCTGAAATAATACTCCAATTTCCTGTTCCAGTTGAAGCAGTATTTCCATCCAAAGTTACACTTGAAGTCCCACAAAGTGGACGATCAGACCCTGCATTAGCAGTTGTAGGAGCAACAGCATTCGAAAAAGTTATAACCGCTAAATCAGCCATGACAACTGACTGACAACTGGTTGTTGCATTTACGGCTAACAAATTATAAGAAGTAGTTGCTGTTGGAGTAACTGTAAATGAAATTGAGCCTCCTGTTCCAGCTGTAGGACCGTCAACAACAGTGTTATCTGCATTATTTCGTAAAGTATAATTAATTCCTGTTTCAGAACCACTAGAAGTAATTGTTACTGGTATCGAAGAACAAATGGTTTGATCAGATAATGTATACGAATTATTCGGATTAGGATTAACAGTTACACTAACTGTTCCATTTAAAGTTGTAGTACAGCTTACAGGTGAAATCTTTAATGCTTTAACAAAAATTGTAGAAGTTGAAGTTAAAGCACCAGTAGTTAAAGTTATAGTTCCTCCGTCACCTAATTTTGAAGTACCCGTTTGTGAAGCACCATTAAATAATGAATAAATAACATTATTTTCAGAATTTGCAACAGAAATTGAAACTGTATTACCCGAACAAATAGTGGTTGCTGTGGTTGCAGTAACCGTATTTAAAGCTGAAGGCGCTATACATTGAATAATCACAGCAGTTGAAGGATTACTTTCACATTTACCAGCAGCTGTTGCAGTAGCAGTGAGTGAACCTCCTGCAAATAATTCATAATCTGGGATACTTGAAATTGTCCAAATGCCACCACTTACTGTAGCAGATACAGATGGAATTAAAGAGCCATCCACATATAGATAAATCACATCACCATTCGTTCCGCTTCCTGATACTGATGTGCTTTGTTCAATAACTGGACTAGTTGTAATAGTAACTGAATTCGTTGTTTTTGTACCTATAGAAACACTTGTAGAAGCAGTACTTTGTAATTTACATGTAGCAGTTGCTTTGGCAGTAATTGGACCTCCTGAAAAACTCAAACCTGTTTTTGTCCAAACACCTCTTGAAACAGTTGTTGTTCCTAAGGAAACTCCATTATTAAAAATTTCAATAATCGTACCGTCTGCCTCTGAAGAAGTACCTTTAACTGTTGAAATTGTACTAGCAGAAGGTGAAGTACAGTAAGTTCCGGTAATTGTAGGAGTTGTCGTACTACCAGAAGAAACATAAGCTGTAGCAATGGAAGGAGTACAGCTATTGGTTTCAATTGCCTTCGCTTCTATTTTATCACAACCAGATAAACCAGAGATTCCTGAAATAGTCCAGTTCGTATTACTGACATTGGTTTGACCTATTAAAGTACCATTCTTATATAAATATACATCTGCCGTTGTGGTAGCCTTTGTACCAGAAATACTCGTAGTTGAAGTAATGATAGAAGTAGTTATAGTTACAGCTCCAGTTGAAGCAGAGGCTCCATTACATAAAATTACAGGAGCAGATTCACAACCACCAACCGTTTGTGTTATTAATATAGGTCTATTAGCACTTAAACAACCACCCCCAGAAGTGCCTGAGCAAGTAGCATTATTACAAGAAAACCCCCATGAACCGTCTGCTTGAACAGTACTAGTCATTGCATTTGTAATCAAAACTCCTTCCTGATAAACTTTAATTGTTGCACCAGCAATTGCAGAGCCAGCAGATGCACACATGCCCTTACCTGCATTAGATGAAATATTAACTAGAGCACTTTTAATTGTATCTGGACAAGAAGCAACTGGCGTACTGTTACATGTTGCTAAAGAAATAGTTTTCCCAGATGCTGTCGCTGTTGCAGTAATTACATCACCCGATGTAAGCGGTGGGGAAATGCTACTTTTAGTCCATGAACCAGCACTTACTGTTGTTGTTCCGGAAAGTGCGACTCCATTTTTATAAACAGTTATTACCGTTCCATTCGCTTCTGTACTTGTACCTATTACTGTAGTAGCATTATTTGCTATAGGACCAGTAATTGTAGGACAAGCAGATTTAGCTGGACAACTAGCATCATTTATATTATCTATAGTACAACCACTTTGTTTTGATATAATTTCATTGATTTGACTCACGAAAGATGCACCAGCCCCACTTGTTCCACCAACATCAGAAGCCGAGGATGCATTACACAAAGTAGATTTATCTGCTCCTGTATTATCTGCGAGTACATATCTCATTGAAGTTGTTGAAGGATTTAAACCTTGTCCAATTAGATCTGGTACACTTACGAAATAATCCAAAAAGTAATCTGGATCATTACACTGGGTTGAATAGGCTATGGATTTTTGATAATTAGTTGTCCCATTATAAGAAATTACAGGAGTACAAGAAGTTCCATCTGGATTTGTGAATTTATAAACACGTACTCCAAATTTGGTGGACAAAACGATTTCGTATTCAAATCCTAGATTAGTGGAAGTATAAGATGGATCAGAGGAGCCAATCATATTATCCGTATCTATCATTATAGAGTAACTTTTTGCATTCGGAGAAACTGCCCCCATTCGCAAACGGAAAATCCAATATTTAACACCTCCTACAGTACTTATGTAACCCATTACTGGATCAAGACCTCCACTAACTGACTCTACATAATCTGTGTATCCACAATTTGGTGCATTTTCCAAATCACTATCCGGCTCTGTTCCTGCTGGAATTAATGTTTTGAAGGGGATTTCACTTTGTAAAACATCATTCGCTGTGAATCCTGCTGATGTTAACGATACATAACCATCACCATTTGGGTCAAGGATAGATTTTCCTAAAACAGATGATGAAGGCTCAAGTATTAATCCTTTAGTTTGAGCATTAATTTTTACTCCGATTAAGATCGAAAGTAAAAAAATGATTAATAATCTCATATAATTTCTTAGTTTGAAAAAAAAGTGTAAAATTATTAATAATTGTTAATAACTTTCAATAAAAAAATTTTATTTATGTATTGAGTTTAGAGCCAACTACTTCTCTCGTGTAATTTGTTAACTCTTGCAAAGACAGTTCCTTTATTATTTCTGAAGGGATGATGGGATGCACAACGACTTTTGCAGTTCCAGGTCTTGCCTTACCCCAAAAATGGATCGGGTCTTCAAATAATTCATAATTATTTAAAAACGTAATTGGAACGATTGGGATGTGTTTACTTTTTGCAATTTTAAAAGCTCCTTCTTTAAATGGAGCAAGTTGAGGACAACCTTCGTCGGGGATTCCTCCTTCTGGAAAAATTACTAAACACCAACCATTATCAATCGACCTAAGTGATTGAATGTACGATTGGGCTGCTTTTCTTCCTTCTCCTCGAAATACGGGAATGTGCAACTTTCTAAAGAAGGTACCAATCAATGGATAATTTAATAATTCAGCCTTCCCTAAAAATAGTAATGGGTGTTTAGGGAATAATGAGTACATCAAAAAAATGTCTAAATAGGAGGTATGGTTGGCAACGATCACAAATGGCCCTTCTGGAGTAGAAAAGTGATTTTTTTGAATGCGGACACCAATTAAGAAACGGAAGAGATAACCCCACCATACAAAAATTGGGTACGAGGCTTTTTTACGATGTTCAGTTGTCAGAAATGGTAAAAGTGGAAAATAAAAAAATAAAAGTGTTAACAAGAAAACTGTGTAGATATAATACCTATAAATCAATGCTCCTATGTTGGTTCCCCATTTCATTGTTGCGAGTGGTTGGTGTACAGTTTTTATTTTTTATCTGCACATTACGCTATTCATACGTACATGCACTAAAATAGTTATTTTCTATGAGTTGGGGATGTTCATACATAGAAATTGTACTGATGTTTAGAAATTAGTTGTTTGACTATATTTTGTTACTTTCAGGAATCGCAATTTAGACAAGGAACGAAGAGAATATGCGTTGAATTATGTAAATTCGCACCCAAAGCACACTATTATGGCACGTATATTAACTGGAATTCAAAGTACTGGTAGACCTCATTTAGGAAATTTGTTAGGAGCAATTCGTCCGGCAATTGAAATGGCAAATCAAGCTGAAAATGAGTCTTTTTTGTTTATTGCAGACATGCATTCGTTGACGCAAATCAAAGATGGCAATGAACTGAAGAACAATACACATGCCACAGCAGCAGCTTGGTTGGCTTTTGGATTAAATCCTGAAAAAACCTTCTTTTACCGCCAAAGTGATATTCCTGAAGTAACGGAATTATCGTGGTATTTAATGTGTCATTTTCCTTTTCAACGCTTGAGTTTAGCGCATGGATTTAAAGACAAAGCAGATCGTTTACAAGATGTTAATTCTGGATTGTTCACGTATCCGATGTTAATGGCAGCTGATATTTTATTGTACGATGCGGAAGTAGTTCCTGTGGGAAAAGACCAGTTACAACACTTAGAGTTTACCCGCGATGTAGCTGCGCGATTCAATCATAAAATGGGCGAAACTTTTGTGTTGCCTCAAGATGCCATTCAAGAAGATACAATGTTAATACCGGGTGTTGATGGCGAAAAAATGAGTAAATCACGCAATAATTTCATTGATATTTTCTTGCCTGACAAAGAATTGAAAAAACAAATCATGAAGATTGTAACCGATACAAAAGGATTGGACGATGTCAAAGATCCGGATTCATGTAATGTTTTCAAATTGTATCAATTAATTGCTAGTGAGGAGCAAAAAAATGAAATGAGAGCGAACTACGCTACAAAAGGTTTTGGTTACGGCCATGCAAAAACAGCTTATTATGAGTTGGTGTTAAGCCATTTTGAAAAAGAAAGAGCATTGTTCAATGACTATATTGAAAATACCGATAAAATTGATGAAATTCTAGCATTCGGTGCTGAAAAAGCTCGAAAAATTGCACGTGTTACCTTGGATAGAGTTCGATCGAAAGTAGGGTTTTATCCTCAGGGCAGGGGTTAGGATGTAACATTCTAATACTTTAAGAAGTAGCTAGGTTTGAACTCACCAATTCGAATGAAGATGTTTAGGCGTATTTCATATGACTTTTAAAAGAAAATTAATTAAATATGAGAAACATAGATAAAAAAAGTTTAGAAAATGCTTTTCGATTATTTGATTCAGAAGATATTAGTAAAGTAGAGATTGGTACTCTTAAAGGATTGAAAGACATACATAATTATTTGTTTAACGGTCTTTACGATTTTGCTGGTAAGGTACGAACTCAAAATATTTCAAAAGGCGGTTTTAGATTTGCAAACGCTTTGTATTTGAATGAAATTTTGGTTAAGATTGAACAAATGCCTGAAAATACATTTGAGGAAATAGTAGCCAAATATGTAGAGATGAATATTGCTCACCCATTCATGGAAGGAAATGGAAGAACGATGCGAATATGGCTTGATTTACTTTTAAAAAACAAGCTGAAAAAAGTAGTAAACTGGCAATTTGTTGATAAAACACTTTATTTACAAAGTATGGAAAGAAGTCCAGTTAATGATCTGGAATTAAGAACTTTACTGCACGCTAATTTAACAGATGAAATTAATAATAGAGAGATTATTTTTAAAGGTATAGAACAATCTTATTACTACGAAGGATACCAAAAAGATGATGAAGATCAAGTGTAATAGATTTTTATAAAGTCTGATAAATAGATTTGTTTGTATTCAGTTTTAATCACTAGTTTTTAGTGAGTTTATTTTCAAAAAAGCGAATCTACTCTATTTAGGGAATTACAGATATTAATTTCCGTCATTCATAAACCCTAAACCCTAATTTATAATCCCTTTCTGGCCTTGTGATTGTTGGGTTTTGTTCATGAACTGAAACGCTAGACTTTTGGAGGAAGCTGCGCAGCAGATCACCGACAAAATCAGTGATTTCAGGAGTGAACAAAATGAAGCGCTTCGAAGCGAAATCATAGATCAGAACCGAAATTCGCGCTTCAACAACAATCACACCGCCTTGATTTTTGGTTCTTTTGATCAAGGAAAAGAACAAAGATTCCATTTCAAAGGAGATTTCTATCTTTTTGGACTCGCACTAAAATTAGATTACTAATTTTTACGGATCATTGCGCGCTATAAATTGAAACTTACTTCCTCCGAAGTCGGAAGTTCAGACAGTCAATTTGCATTTCGCTGTATTCCCTCAAAATTTACACAATCTTATTTTAAGGCGCGATATTAATTTAGTTCATTCATAAACCCTAAAGCCTAATTTATAATCCCTTTCTGGCCTTGTGATTGTTGGGTTTTGTTCGTAAACTCAGAAAAATTAGACTGTTTCAAGACTATTAAATCGAGGCGAATTAAAAATTTAGTACCGTAGTTTACATAAGTAAATGAGGACGATAAATTTTTGATTCAACGAAGAGAGAGTAGTTTTGAAACGGTCTAAAGCTAGAGTTTTGTCGGAAGCTTCGTAAAAGATCACCGACAAAATCAGCATTTCAGGAGTGAACAAAATGAAGCGCTTCGAAGCGAAATCATAGATCAGAGCCGAAATTTGCGCTTCAACAACAATCA
>CALPOI020000110.1 GCA_943325145.2 Candidatus Planktophila lacus
TTCAAATCGGGTGAAATTGCTTTTCGAATTGTATATTGATTCTCCAACCAAACAGTCTTTACAGATACAGGTACAGCATATGTATGTAATTCATCTATGTAAATCGGATGTTTATCCAAGGTATTTTTACCAGTAAATGCTTTTTTAGGGTCGTTTTCGAATTCCGCTAAACGAAGGGTTAAAGCTTCTCGGTATTTTTTGTTGGCTACCGTATTAATTTTCGCAACATCGAACGAAGCATTTACTTTTTCAAGTTTCGTTTCGTATTTTTTAGTTGCCCCATAAATTGTTTCTAAATGCAATTGTCCTCTTGGAGTTTCTACAATTTTAGTGTTAACACCTCCTTTTTTAGTCGTTGTGTTTTTATTTTTTGTAGTGACTTTATTTTTTGCTTTGAAAGAAATAAGTGTTCTCTCGAGATGTTCTTTTGCTTGTTTTCTAAAAATATCTAAAGGCATCGGAGGATTGAATTTCAACTTATTTTTATCATCTCGGTAAAGTTCTTTTTGTTCTATGCCATAGATTGCACCTGATTTATCGCTTCGTGCATTTAAATTGTTTAAATATTGAATGTAACTTGGTTTTGTAAAGGCAACTGTAATAGCATCCATTGCATGATGCCTGTGATCATTCCGTTTTGTCCAATCTTTGATTTGTACTTTGGTACGGCCATTGCGGTTTTCAATTTCTTCTGTCAAACCTAATGTTTGGTATTTGGGTAGATTTAATTCTTTTAATACATCTACTAATCCCCAATCATTTCTTAGACGGTCAGTAATTACACCAGTGGTAGTGTAGACATTTCTGACTAATTCGCCTAAAATTTCTTTTGATTTTTTTGTGATGTAACGCGTGTCGGCTAAATCACGATTAATGAAATTATCAGGGATGTCTTTTTCTGTCCAAAGTAATTTTTTGTATTTGGTTCTACTACCTTCTTTGTTAAATAGTTGTTTTACACGTTGGATGTATTGTTGTTTCGCATCTTCACCGTATTCAGATGATACGAAGTCCAAAGCGGTAGCATTCGATTTTTTAATATTTACAGCTCTGAATTCTAGTGTTTTATTTGAAAATGAATCGT
This sequence comes from Candidatus Planktophila lacus, assembly GCA_943325145.2. GTDB lineage: Bacteria > Bacteroidota > Bacteroidia > Flavobacteriales_D > Crocinitomicaceae > CANHVK01. The sequence continues at coordinate 1,085 of CALPOI020000110.1, forward strand.
CAAACAAACGAGATTGTGGTATGATGTGTTCGATATCTATATCTCCTGAAAATAATTTTTCACGAGGGATATATTGGTTACTATAGAGTGTTTTGTAACCAACGTCTTTTAATTCTTCAAATAGTTTGTATCTTAAAATATCGTTTCGAGACGGGTTAGCAATCCCGAATTCAGAAGTTAAAATCTTTGTTATTTCTTCGTGTTTTCTTGAGCTTTCACCAATTGATTTGGTCATTTGGGCACGTTCATCACTACTTTTCTTTAAGTCACGCGCTAATTCAACGCGTATTTCATCTGGTTTTCCATAGGTGTCAACAATCGCATTGACTACGTTGATCATTTGGTTTACAATTTTTTCAACTACAGGATTTCGCAAGCTGTTCTTTGAAAGAATTGTTAAACGGTCTTTCAAAACACGTTGATCATTTTCTGATTTTGTTAAAGAATTAGAATGGTTATATCCAGCCAAACTTGCTGCATCACTGTATTTATTCCCCTCTTTTAAATAGGGTAAAATTTTCTGAATAGCTTTAGTGCTTAAACTACTGTAATCATCTTGTAGAGCTGTGTTCGCGAATACAACTGCGTATTGTTTTTCCAGACCATATTTGTTGTTTAACAACTGAATTAAACTATCAATTCCACTTTTAGATTTATCTCCTTCGTAGGAGTAGATTAAGTGCCACAATTTGTAAAAAGGTTCATGTTCTAATTCTTTTCCTTTTTTAGAACTATCAAAATCAAATAACGACTTGTCAATACCAATAGCCCCAAAAATTTCTTTTATAGCGCTTAAGTTATGAGTACCTGTAAATTTTGAGAACTCATAATTATCATTACCAGATAATTCAGCTATTTTTAACGCTGATTCAATAAATGCGGCACGTGTTTTATTTCCTTCAAAAGTTTCAAAATTGTACTTGTATTTTTCTTTGAATCCAAGTAGTTTGTTTATTTCATTCGAGGTTAATTTCTCTGAGTTATTTAAAATTTCAAATAAAAAATTAATTTCCTCTTGTGTCAAAGGCCTTAATTTATTTTTCCCTTCTTCATCAAATATTTCGACATTATTTAATTGAGAGAGAATTTTAAATTCTTGAAACAGAGGAGAGGATTTTGGGCAAACTTTTGGTCCAATTAATTTAGTTTTAGTAATTCCATTTTGCACTATTTCTTTTAATTCGCTTTCGAGTTCACACGTACTCAATAATCCTTTTTGAGATTTTAAACGACGTTGATAGAAAATGATTATGTCTCTTATTTCTTTTTTTAGTGTTGGAGTTAACAGTTTGTGAAAAGATGCCTGTGTTTCCCATATGGTTTCAAATTCATCTAAATAATCTTGTCTGTAAAACACTTGACCTTTTAAACGAGTTGTTGCGTTTTCTTGTATTTGGGAATAGAGAAATTGTCCAATTGTTATTTTGTTGAAGTATAGTTCTTTACTTCGATCACTTATAGCTCCTAAATAACCACTTGAATTAGCAATGTTCCCATTTATTTCCGCGAAAATTTCAACTAATTCACCTAATAAAAGTTGTTCTGAAGTTGCCCTTGAACGAAGAGAGTAACGTTGAAATTTCTTTTCACTCATTTTACCTTTGAGTTCAATAGCTTCCCATTTAAGTTCTTTATAGCATATTGCAGCTGTTTGGGCTTTTGTTTTTCCAATTATTTTTTCTTTGTTGCTTTCATTCAGTTCATTAGGGTAAAAAGAAGATTGAAAATTCCAAATTAAATCAAATTCATTTTTTAGGTCGGAACGGTAAAAATCGGGTAAAGCAAATTTATCTTGCCTTAATAATTCAAAAGCATATTGACCTGGTGTTAAATTGTCCTCATAAAGTTTTTTTGTGATTTCAAGGCTATCGATTGCAGTACCTTCGTCTTCATTTTTTGCTTTACGACTTGATTTATAACCTCTTTTTTTATTGATCATTAATAGGACACGTGCAAACTCTTCCAATGTAATTTGTTCAGAGGCGGATTTTGCTCTTAATTTGTAAGTTTCAAAAGTAGAGTGGTTATTTGTTTCACATAATATGCTTTCGCTCGTTATGATGTTGTTTTTTTGTAAAGCATCAATTAAGTTTTCTCGTCTTAGTTTATACCGTTGTAAGTTCCTTCTTGCTGATCGCTTTAATGTTCTGTCTGCGTTAGTTGTAATAGATTTTCCTTTTTCAAAATTGTTTGTTTCATCCGTTGTTAATGGAATAACTCGAACACCAGTTTTGATAATCTCAGCATTTTCTCCTTCTCTTACCAATGCCCATCCAATGGAAGTTGTACCTAAATCTAACCCTAAAATTGTTTTCATACGATCTGTGTTATTGCAAATTCGTCACAAGATATGATTTTTTCTTTTTGTCAAGTTGTTTTTATGTGTTTATTTTTTCTTAAATGTCTGTTTATTAGAGATGTAAACTTACAAAGGTAAGTTGATTACTACGTAAAAATTTTACGTTCTGATAATTAGTTTAAAATTATTTTTTTGTTCTTGTTTTATTAAAATAACATAGTAATTTTGTCCTACAATTTTGAAGCAAATCACAATAAGGATTATTCCGTTGTGAAAACATTAGGTTCCCTCGTCCTTCAACGGGGGATTTTTTTTGTCTATGAGTTTTTAGTTCTATGGATGAATCATCAACTAAATCTGATTTAACTTTTTGAAAATATTTTTTCAATCATCAACAAAAAAAGGCGTGCAATTTTCATGAAATTGCACGCCTTTTTTAAGCTATTTGGTAAGTGAAGATTTATTGTTGCCTTTAGAACTAGCAAAACTCTAATAAAAGGTGCTCCAAGTATACCGGTCTAAATACATCAATTTATTCAGATTCTGCTTCAGAATTATACGCATCCGCATTGTCAAATAGATCTTGTTGTATTTGATCTAACTCTTTAGCAAGGTCTTTTTGTGCTTTTTTGAATTTTGGCAAAAACGAGTTTTCACAAACAATTTTTGAACCATTGATTGAAAATTCAGCTTTTACAGATCTTATTGCTGAATGTTCTCCGTCGAACGCATCAAACAATTCACCGGTACCTATAATTTTACCTTTTTTGATTTCTTTTGCGTTGATATTATTTAATAATGAAAGAGGCGCACTTAATGTAAGTTCCTTGAATTCATCTAATTCTGAGTCGTAATAAAAATTAGTAGGATGGATATAATCTCCTCCAGGATAGAAATTTACCGTAAAAAGATAATCCAACACTCCATCATCGCTATAGTTTCCTCCAACACTTATAATGTCTTCGATTTCACCGTAATCTGCATATTTTTTAGTGTTTGAACGTAGGTAATCCTTCAGTTTGCTTATAGATTCAGCTTTGGTCATGCTCGCTTTCTTTGGTGCGGCATCAGAAGGACTAGTGGTCTCGGTGTTTTCAGATGTTTCAGACTGTGGTTCTACTTTTTGTTCGTTGTTTTTTTCAGAATTGCCACAAGCACTGATGGTTAAGGATACTACGATGCTAGAACAAATTAGTTTTAATGAAGTTACTTTCATGTTTGGTTTAAATTTTTCCTCTAAAATTAACATTTTATCAATTATTTAAGGTGAAAGAAATCCAAAAGTTAAACACTAAATTCGTTTTGCGTCATTAACTATTCAGCTTTGCGTAAATTTCTAGACTTATGTAACGTCCATTTTTAATTTCACACTCTTTCATTGTGCCTTCGAGTAAAAAATTATTTTTGATTAAACATTTCTTACTATTTGTATTCTCTTGTTCTACAATCGCTTCAATTCTGTGAAGCTTCCTTTTTATAAAACCAAATTTGCATATTTCAGGGAGTGCTTCGGAAATATAACCTTTGCCCCAGTGTTCTTTTAATAACCAAAATCCGAGTTCTGCTTTTTTATGTTCTTCTTTTAAATCATTCAAGCCAATAGCACCATAAAATTCATTAGTGTATGCATCGCAGATTGCCCACCATTTTCCTGTTTTATTCGTTTCTAATTCATTAAAAAACTCTAATTGTAATTTTGTTTCTTCAAGGGATGAATAGTGTACACCATAATATTTTATGACCTCAGGATCTGAAAGTCCAAGGTAAATTTGTTCTAAATCGTCTTCAATAAATGATCGAAGTTGGAGTCTTTGTGTTTTTATTTCAGAGGTATTAATAAGATAATTATTTATACTAGGTATAGATCGCTTTTCTATTTAATTCGAAAATATTATAAATGAGATGATTAGAAAGAAGTGGCGTGTTCATCAGAAGCATTGTACACTAAGATAAACCAGTCTTATTTTCCAAAAATTGACATAGAGCACGCTGGGTGTAACCTTACGATTTGCTTTGCGATACGGTCATTTTTTCTTGGTAAATCAATCATTTCAAAATCGTTTTGAAAATCAATACCGTCTTTCCAATTAACTGCCCTCCAACTTCCATTTGACTTTTTTAAAAGATCCCACCTTGGTTCTCCGTATACTTGATTGTTTTTAAGTGGTGTTACGTATGCACATGCACAATTTCCATTGATGAGTAAATGATCCACTTTAAAAAGAATTTCGTTTTTTTCTGATCCAAAATCTTCTCTAAATATGTCCATTATTTCCTTACGTTCACTTGATCCTTTAGGGGGTGTATATGTTTTCTGAGAAAATATAAAGCTAGATGTCGTGAGAAATAGCAAGAAAAAAATTCTTTTGATTGATTGTTGAAGTTGTAGTTTTTTTTTCATTTTTTTTGATTTAGAGTTAGAGTTTTGCCCATTCTTTAATTGTAGTAGTAGAATATTTGCCAATGTCCCCATTCAGAATACCAACAAATTGTTTTGTTTTGTTTATTTAAAATGAACTGATGCGGTTGATTAACAATCATAAAATTAAACAATAACTCACCATTTTCACCTTCTTCGATGTGTTCTATTTCAAATTTATCGACCTCTTTTGTTCTGGAATTAGTCATAGTAATCACGGCTTCATCGTACATTGGATCGTTTAAATGGATGTTTATATTTATTTTAATTGATTCATTTTTAATTGGTTTACATTTGTATTCTTCTGTATAGTTGTAATAAAAATCTTGAATTTCATCACAGGTTTTTGTTTTGCTTACTATATAAGTTGTGTTTCCCTTTGAAATAGGATAATTGGATGGATAGGTTTGTTTTTCAGGTTCTTGGTATGCTTCCTCTTTATATTCATCATCAAGTTCGTCATAATTATCAGATTGATCTTCATCTGTTTTTAAACATCTCACAGACATTCCAATATTCACATTAGAACCGAAAGCATGGCTTGCATAATTACCTGCATTTTGACCTAGCTCTCTCGCAAAAGCAAAAGATTGGTGAGAAAAAGTGGAACTCCAAAAATATGCTCCTACCCCTAAATTTCTGAAAGTTCCTGTATGGTCAACCATTCCAGCAGGTATACCTGAAAACCCTGAACTATTTGAGGTCTGTTCATCGCTTCTCCAAGCTCCTGTTTTCATTAATTTAGGTTTGAATTCATCCCCTAAATAATTTGTAAGACTTAGCCAATCTTCATTCGTTGGCAATTTCCAGCCGTTCGGGCAACTATTTTTTGCGTTTTCCCAATTGTATAACCCTCCATACTTCTGGATTAATGTGGGATCATTGTTATAGGCAAAGCATTTAATCGACCCCGTGCTATAAGCAAGATTTTGTGCCATCCATGTTTGATTACCAATCTTAATAGTTTTGTATGTTTTTCCGTCTCTATCATCACTCATTGATCCATAACTTTGAGCAAACAAAGAAAGGTTGAACCTATTAATCAGCAAAAAGAATATTAATGCTGAGTAAGTGTATGTTTTGTTCATAATTGCTTATTTGTAAATTTTCTGTAAATAATTCAGTGTGAAAACAACATAATAATATGGTGCTTATTACAATCACTTCACTAAAATTAGTAAAAAAATAGAAAAATTAATATAATTTCATATCTTTAAGTCTTAAGTTTCGAAATGTATTTTTGAAAATTTAAATAGTTTAACCCTTTAAATTGATAGGTTTATGGTATATAAAATAGTTTTAGTTTCATTATTGTCTATTGTATCAAATTTTGTGTATTGCCAACATTCAGATGGTAAATATACCTACCGTAACGATAAAGGAATGGTTTGTGATTTGGTTTTTTCTGAAGATGGATGGAAGGTATCTGTGGTTTTAAATATGGGTAGTGTTTCTAACAATAAACAACTGAAAGGAGAGGGGCAGTGGCTGAATCAAGGTGGAGGAGAATGGTATCAAGTCAATACTGAAAATTGTAGTTTTGATTTTGATCAACCAAATAATCAGTTGAAAATATCAATTTACGATTGTGAAAAGTCTGGTTTACAAACAAAGGAATATATTTTGAGTAAAAAAAACAAGTAGCTTGAATCAATCTAAATATTATAGTTGTTAAA
>CALPOI020000111.1 GCA_943325145.2 Candidatus Planktophila lacus
GAACATTCTCGCCATAGGTCATTTGAAAACTTTATCACAAACTTAATTTCTGGTCTAATTGCTTATTGTTTTTTTCCTAAAAAACCAGCTATAAAAGTTGAACATTCAGCATCAAACCAACTATCTCTTTTTTAATCGAACTCAGGTTTCTAAAATCAAAAGAGGGTACCTCGACTTATCGGATACCCTCAATAAAAAATATTATCAGAATTGTTTAGTTTTTGATACAACGAATCGATGAACCGCTTCTTTTACCTCCTGAATAAAGACTAAATTGACTATTTATATAATACACACTAAGAGCATTTGCAGACATATAATTTTTTTCATCAGCACTCCACCATTGAGCTACATTTCCTAAACCTTCAAAAGAACCATCTGAAGATCTAACCCCACTTGGATATGCAGAAAATAACGAACTGTTACTTGCATCAGGATTTGGACTATTCCAATCTTCAGTACCTTTTACTTTTATTTTACCTCCTGCGACAAAAACCCCTCCTAATTTAACACCTAACTGATTCCATTCGTTATCGTTAGGAACATGCCATCCAGTAGGACAAACATTTTTATCGCCATTTTTTATAGTTGACACTACATTCCAATTATACAATTTTCCATGTTTCGCATTGTATTCAGCTTTATTGTAATAATAACACCATCCCGTAGTATCATTTTCTGACCAATCAATACCTAGGCTTGAATTAGGAATCAAAGTACCATCATTGAACTTTGTTACCTTTAGATTTTCAGCCATCCATTGTTGATTGCCGATAATTACTGTTTTATAGGTATTTCCATCTACATCAGAAATTGTTGCTCCCAACTTACCATCGCTTGAAACATTACTGGTTGTTTTAGTAGTGTCGGAGGTTGAAGGGGTACTCGTGGAAGGAGTTGAAGTTTCTTTCTTACAGGAAACAATTGCAGTCGAAAGTGCAAAAACAAAAAGCATTTTTTTCATTGAGTTATCTATTAAAATATTTTACAAATATAAAAACAAAATAACAGATTGATTTTAAATAAGTTTTATAAAAATTTCACGATTTTGTATCAAATAAAAAAGATTACATACACTCTTTCATAAGGCAACGCCTCGATTTATTTATCCTCTTGACACAAACCAATAAAATAAGCGTTTCTAGTTGCACCCCAATGAGGTTTCAATACAGAACTTTCCGTTTCTAATTTATATTGCTCTTCCGATTTTAATAAATATTCCAAGGCATTCTTTTTTCCACCACCAAACATTTTTGGGGTAAAATAAACAGCCACACCTTTTAAATGAGCAATTCTAGGATTATTTGGATTGATAGATCGCGCTGAAGTTAAATTCTTTTCGAAAATTTCACCTTGTTCTTTCCATCTGCTTCCACCATCAACTGAAAGACGAGCATTGGCTAATAAAGCACCTAAAATAAAATTTTCTTGATTGGACGGCTCTATGGCTTTAGCTTTTTCATAAAACTGATTCGCCATGTCTACTAGTTCATCTCGAAGTTTTTGATCTTTTCCTGTATAGGACAACAATGCCTTTGAAACAGTTGCGTAATAATTTGCGGCGTAACTTTCTGGGTTCATCATAGCTATCAATTCAAATTGAGAGGCTACCTCCGTGATAGTGGGAACAGTTTTAGCTGTATCCATCATAACATACACTTGTGTTAACTGTTCTTCTAAGCTTTGAGCGTAACTACAAACAGAATTGACAACTAAACTTACAATTATTAATACTTTCTTCATTTGATTATAATTCATCTTGATTAAACTGACTAAACGAAAAATTCATACCTACAAACACCGCTCTATACAATGGTGGTCGCACTTCGTAACGTTCTTTTCCGTCACCTGAATAGCGATACCCCAATACATTCTGTGTATTTAGAATATTATCCAAACTTACGTAAAAAACTGCAAATACTTTTTTCTTAAATGTTTTGAGGTAAGAGGCAGTGAGTGCTAAATTTTGATAATCTTTTGTTTTATCCCCTAAAAACTGAGGATTATTAGGATTATAATAAGGTCTACCACTCGCATAACTATAAGTAAATGAAAAATTTGTTGAAATTTTCTCTACCAAATACTTCATTACTACATTTAAATTATGTGGAGAAACATAATCAGGTGTAACTTTTGAAAGATAATTTTGATACAAACGTTTAGTATCTACATAACTGTATGAAATCCAATAATCTAAATTTTTCAATAAATCTTTGTCTCTCCAGAAAAAATCAATTCCTTGTGCATATCCTGAACCTGAATTGTCTAATTGACCAAACACAAAACGAAATTGGTTAGGGTTATAAAGTGTTGCATTTTCTTTCACAAGCTGTTGGTAATCTTTGTAATAACCTTCAATACGAAATACCCTACTATTTTTAATCCATTGATAATTCAACATGTAATGGGTTGATAATTGAAAATTTGGTCGGTAACCATTGAGTAAATAATTTGAATTCGCTGACTGATAAAATAATCCACTTGCAAACGAAAATTGACCATTTTCGGAAGGTTTAATGGCAAACGCTAATCGAGGAGAAATATTGCCTTTTTTAAGCAATGAGGAATATTCCGAGCGAACCCCAGGCTTTAAAGCAAAACGCTGTCCTAATTTCAATTCTCCTTCGTAATAGAACACCGGCATATTTTCAACAAAACTCCCTTCAGGAAATGTATCAAACTTTTGACCAAATTCACTGTGTTGGAATTCTAACCCAACCACATCTTCGTATTTTTGTCCGTATTCTTTGCGCACCTCTGCCCTTGCTTGTAATCGATTGTCTTTATTTAACAAAGGCTTTGTTCCAAACTGAATCACATCGCTATTATCACTGTAAGAAAAAGAAGTAAAGAATCTTTTTCCTGGTCGAATCACATACCTAAAGGATGTATTTAAATAGGTATTATTATTCTCTATTCCAAATTGAATCTTATCCCCTGCAATCACAGGATTTGGAATCTCAACACCTGTTTTAGTGTACGATCGAGAAAAATTCATTTTAAATATTCCCTTGCTACTGTCTAATTTTGAAATGTATCGAAAAGCAAACGAACCTCCTTCAGGTACTTGGTAATAATTCACATTGGTTGGAGTAAATCGATAAAAAGGACTTAAATTCAAATAATTACTACTAAACTCTACGGAATTATTCCCGATTAATTTTGAACCTGACAATGAAATTCCTGCCATGTTCAAACCTGCATTGAAATTACTTTTATCGGGTAAATCATTTGTTTGTAAATCTAAAATTGCTGAAAGTGCTTGTCCATATCGTGCGGAGTATCCACCGCTACTAAATGAAGTTCCTTTGAACTGAAACGGATTAAAACGACTCCGTTGTGAAACACCAGGCACAGAACTATTAAAAGCATTCTGAGCAATCATTCCATCAATGATGACACTACTTTCATTCACATCTCCCCCTCTCACTTGAAGACCCGTTTGATCTCCTCCATTTCGTTGCACACCGGGCAAAGTTTGAATAGCTCCTACAATATCCCCTTGACCACCTGCTGTTGTTACTATGTCCAAAGGTCTTAGCACAGCAACTGTTCGCTCATTGGTCGCTTCAATAGTCCCTGCGTTAATAACAATTGTCTGTAGTTGAGTTACTTTTGACTTTAATACAATCGATAATTGTTGGTCTTTCCCTTCCAACTGAACAGGTTTACGCACTTGTTCAAATCCAGAAGCATTGATAACGAGCGTATCTACCCCATTATTTTTAACAGAAAAACTAAATTTTCCATCGACTTTCGATACTGCCCCTACTCGATTTTGTTTTAAAAACACCGTTGCAAAAGGAACAACTTTTCCTTGGGAATCTTTCACCTCTCCTGAAATTAAATTCTGTGAAAATGCATTAAAAAAAAAGAAGAAAAATAAACTAAAAAGAAATAAGTGACGATACATTCAATAAAAGGGTTTTTATGATTGACTAGCTTCAAAGGACAAAGCTAAATTTTATAATTAAATAAAATAGAAAATAGATTTTCTATTTATTTAAAAAGCATAATTAGTGGATCTTATTTTTCTAACAAATAGTACTTCAATTATTCCCAAAAAAATCTTCCGCATAAATATCATTCGACAATTTACCTTCCTGCCAATGGGATAGAGAAATACGTTCTATCTGTTCCCAAATTGGAGTAATTTCATTCGAAGCTATAAAAATTGGTGATAACTTAATTGTTGGAACTTCGATCTCATAATCCGAATTCCCTCCCAATGTTTCGATTGAAATGGATGAAAAAAGACCCAAATCCCAAAAAGGTTTGCTAAAATAAAATTCAACCGCGCTTAATGCAACAGAAAGACAAAGTTCTTTGGATGGTACTGGTTTACCTTCCTCCTCTGTACTAATTTTTGTAAGAAACAATCCTACACGAGTCTCAATAGTTTTACGATCGCTGACAGAAGCTGATCGGTAAAATTCACTATGTTCTTTCAACCAAAATTGTTCATTGATGCCAATATGAATCGAATCAGGGCGTTGTTTCACTCGAGACACTTTCTTTAACCAAACACGCACCAATATACTAATGGACAAGACAATAAGTACTCCTAATATTTTTGCGATAACCACTTGATGAAAGGATAACAAAACTGAAACCAATACCAAGCTGACAAAAAAGAAAATTACCCAAAATTGAAAATGAAACTTTGAAGAGGATTTAACGGCCATTACATGTGTTCTTTAAAAATTTTATTCAACCATTTTAACATTGCAAACATCAATAATGCTGCAATACTAAGTAGAACAAAGTTTACCAAGAAAAAGTTCGCCTTGTGTTCGTATCCGTCCCACAAACTACTCAAAACACCCGACATTTTATTTCCAATCGAAGTCGCTAAAAACCATCCCCCCATCATTAAAGCTGTCAAACGCGGTGGACTCAACTTTGATACTAATGACAATCCCATAGGGCTTAAAAACAACTCTCCAATCGTAATCACTGCATAAGAAGAAATAAACCACCACGGAGAAGATTTCAACGCACCATTCTCATTGGCATAAACTGCCGCTACCATAACGAAACAGGAAAGTGCTGAAATAGTTAATCCAAAAGCAATTTTAGCAGGCGTAGATGGTTCTTTTCCTTTACGTTTTAAAAAAGCGAAAAAAGCAAGAACCAAAGGTGTCAGTGCAACTACCCAAAATGGATTTACCGATTGAAACAAATTTGTATTAAACAAATTCATCGTTTCTCCCTCTTTTGGCAATTGTTTTGCAGGAATGTTTTTATAATACGGAGGATAAGTTACTTCTTTTTTAGTTTTATCCGCAACCCTAAATTGCTTGTCCATAACAACAAAAGAATCCTTCAAATACGCATTTTCCTCAACCAACTGTAATTTGGACAAAACTGGCACAACACTTTCAGGTATTTCTCTGTCAGTGTATCGATCAGCCCATGTATTTAAAGTAGAACCATTTTGCTTAAATACCGCCCAAAATAAAATCACTACTGCAAAAATGGCTAACATCGCAGCAATGGGTCTTTTTTCTTCTTTGGGTGATTTAGCATATAAACGGCCATAAAAAAACACAATTGGAACGCAACCAAATAAAAATGCATCAGTAGAATGGGATCCAACCAAAGGTTCAGGCAACAAAAATCCAATAGTTCCAAAAGCAATAGAAGGAAGTAAGATAACACCTAGTATTTTCCAAAGCGACATATCCCCTTCAGCAACAGGCTTAATTACATCCACATGTTTGAAATGTTTTGTACCACTCCAGAAAATAATTATTCCTATAAACATTCCTACGCCAGCAGCAATAAATGCAGCTCCCCAACCAATCATATTGTACAAGGCAGCACCGAAAAAATTACATACAAAAGCACCAATATTGATTCCCATGTAAAAAATATTATACCCTTCGTCTTTCTTTTCTTTGAATTCTGGTGTATTGTAAACATTTCCAAGTAAAGTAGAAATATTAGGCTTGAAAAAACCATTTCCTAAAATCACTAACAACATCGACACGTACAACATCGTTAATGAATGAATGGACATCAAACAATAGCCTGCTCCCATCATGATTCCCCCAATCGTAATAGAACGGCGATAACCTAAAACCCTATCAGCGAGTAAACCACCAACAAATGGAGTTAAAAATACAAACGCAATGAATGTTCCGTACAAGTCAGATGCCTCAGCTTCGGTCATTCCAAAACCTGCAACACTATCTTTTAAATACAAAGTGAAAATACCAATCATCAAATAATACCCGAAACGTTCCCACATTTCAGAAAAAAACAAAAAAGGCAAAGCTTTAGGATGGTTTTTATTCATAATTTAATTGTGTAAGTGATTGAAAAACAAAAAGCCTGTTCACTAGGAACAGGCTTCAAAAATAGAATTAAATTAATTCTTAAACAACTCCATTCATTAATTTTGAAATACGTTTAGAAATAATCAACAATACTAAACCTAAAACAATTACAAAAAGAGCAATAGATGAAAATATTGTATAAGCACCCAATACCTGAGTATATTTAGAAATAAATCCTCCAATAATATTTGCGAAAAAAGAAGACAACATCCAAACACCCATCATCAATGAAACCAAACGAACTGGTGCCATTTTAGTTACCATCGAAAGTCCAACCGGTGATAAACACAACTCACCAATTGTATGCAAGAAATAGGTCAATAACAACCAAATCAGTGCAGCTTTTTGTTGAACCACTTCAGCTTCTCCAGCACCCGAAGTTTTCACTTCAAACGTAGCCATTAACATAAACAAAAATCCTACACCTAACAATATCATTCCTAAACTCATTTTAACAGGTGTACTCATCTTTGCAAAAAGTTTTGTAGTCCATAACCAAGCAAAAATAGGAGCCATTGCAACAATAAGTATTGGATTAAATGCTTGAAAAAATGTAGTTGGAATTTCCCATCCTCCTACAACTCTGTCAATATATTTATCGGTATACAAAGTAAGTGATGAACCTGCTTGTTCAAATCCTGCCCAAAAGAAAATAACAAAGAATGTCAATATGAAAATTACAGCTAAACGTTGTCTTTCAATTTTACGTAATGCTGGATCAACAGTTGCAGCAGGTTTTTCTTGCTCTGCTTGTTTCTCTTCTTTTGTAAGTTTGGTTGGCTTAGTACCTAACTCCAACAAATATTTTTTAGCTAACAAATTAAAAGTAATTTGACCCAGGGCCATTCCGATCGCAGCTACTAAAAAACCATACTTAAACCCATAACTTAATATGATTGCTTTACCATCAGCATCTACTCCTTTGACTGCAAACATATCTTCTGCTAAAACACCTATTACTAATGGAGCTAACAACGCACCTAAATTAATCCCCATGTAAAAGATGGAGAAAGCAGCGTCTTTTTTGGGATCTCCCTCCCGATATAATTGACCAACAATTGTAGAAATATTTGGTTTAAAAAATCCATTTCCAATTACAAGTAGAAATAAACC
>CALPOI020000112.1 GCA_943325145.2 Candidatus Planktophila lacus
CATGTTAAACCAGGAAAAGGACCTGCTTTTGTACGTACAAAATTACGTCAAATTGAATCAGGTAAAGTTCTTGACAATACTTTTTCAGCTGGACACAAAATCGACATAGTTAGAATTGAAAATAGAGAATACCAATATCTTTATCAAGAAGGTACAGATTATATTTTCATGAATAACGAGACTTTTGAACAAGTAACAATCCCTGGGAAAATGGTTGAAAAACCTGGTTTTTTAGTTGAAGGAATGATTTGCAATATCTTGTTTCATGCAGAAGAAGAAAACCCTCTTGTTGTAGAACTTCCTTTCTACATTGTTTCTGAAGTAACCTATACAGAACCAGGGATAAAAGGAGATACTGCAACAAACACAATGAAACCAGCTACAATTGCTACTGGCGCTGAAGTTAGGGTTCCATTATTTATTGATAATGGTGAAATCATTAAAATTGATACACGTACAGGTGTATATGTAGAACGTGTAAAGAAATAAATATTTATACTTTTTTCACTTAAAATTTATATAAACTTTTATATAAATAAAAAAGCCTCGAAAATCGAGGCTTTTTTATTTATATCGCTAAATTGATTAGTAATAAATTTTACGTTGTACTTTAGAAATGTATTTTGCCATTCTTATTACTTGCTTTGTATAACCAAACTCATTGTCATACCAAACATACAAGACTATATTCTCAGCATCTGGAGATACGATAGTCGCTTGTGAATCGTACACCGAACAACATGTGTTTCCAATTATATCACTTGATACTAACTCAGGATCGAAAGAATAATATATTTGGTTTACCAATTCACCATTTAATGCAGCATCTTTCAAAATTGAATTTACTTCTTCAATCGTTGTTTTCTTTCCAACTTGTAGATTTAAAATCGCCAAAGAACCATTAGGAGTTGGAACACGAACTGCATTTGCTGTCAACTTATCTTTCAAAGAAGGAATCACTTTAGTTACAGCAGAACCTGCACCAGTAGACGTAATTACCATATTAATTGCAGCAGAACGTCCTCTTCTAGAACTTTTGTGCATATTATCCAATAAGTTTTGATCATTGGTATATGCGTGAACAGTTTCAATGTGACCTTTCACAACTCCTAATTGATCATTAATCACTTTTAAAACTGGAGTAATTGCATTAGTTGTACAAGAAGCAGCTGAAAATATTTGCTCATTTTCTAAATCTAATTCTCCTTGATTAATACCATAAACAACATTAGGTATTTCTTTACCAGGTGCTGTCAATAAAACTTTAGAAACACCTTTTGCTTGTAAATGTCTGGATAAAGCCTCACGATTTGTGAACACACCTGTATTATCAATAACCAATGCATTATTAATTCCATAAGCTGTATAATCTACGCTTTCTGGAGTTGCAGCATCAATCAAATTAACTATTTGTCCATTTATAACCAATGCTTTTTTCTCTAAATCTACATCAACTGTTCCTTTGAATGCACCGTGAACAGAATCCATTCTTAACAAAGAAGCTCTTTTAATGATTTCTTTATCAGTAGACCCTCTAGTTACGATAGCTCTCAATCTTAATTGTTGACCTTTACCTGCTTGTTTTATTAATTCACGTGCAGCTATTCTACCAATTCTACCAAAACCGTACAAAACAACGTCACGAGGTTCGATTGGTTCTGAACTAACAACATCATAACCTTTCAATTTATCACTCAAAAACTCTTTCTTGGAAGTATATTCAGCTTGATTAGTCAACCACTCAGACGCTAACTTACCAATATCTAATTTAGCAGGAGCTAAATTCATTGCGTAGATTTCCTCTGCTAATTCAGAAGTTGTAAACACATCAATTGGTTTGTTAACTACATTTTTTGCGTAATCATGTAAGTTTAATATTTCAGAAATAGTCACATCCAATAACTGATTTCTAAATAATACTAACTCAATACCTTTGTCGTATAATAACTCACCAGTTTTACTTGACAATACAACTGCAGCACGTTCTTTTTTAACGTGAGCATTTAACTCTTTTTCGTAACCCACAACAGATTCCATGTGATAAATTTGAAAATTAAACTATAAATAAAAAACGGCTGTCTGTTACCAGTTGCAGCCGTCAAGATTATCCTAAATAAGATTTTAACAATTTATTTCTTGAGGTATGTCTCAATCTTCGAATTGCTTTTTCTTTAATTTGTCTTACACGTTCACGTGTCAAATTAAACTTTGCTCCAATCTCTTCTAAAGTAAGGCCATGATTCATTCCGATGCCAAAAAATAAACGAATAATCTCTCTTTCTTTGTCAGTTAATGTACTCAATGAACGTTCAATTTCTTTCTGAAGTGATTCCGCCATCAATGAATGGTCAGCTTTAGGAGAATCTGAATTCGCCATGACATCCATTAAAGTACCTCCGTCCTCGGAAGTTGAAAGCGGTGCATCCATTGAGACATGTCTTCCTGAAACATTTAAACTCTCTTTGATTTTATCTTCAGGAACTTCTAAAGCTTCAGCTAACTCTTCAGCAGAAGGCTGTCTTTCAAACTCTTGTTCAAGCTTAGAAAATGCTTTATTAATTTTATTCAAAGACCCAACTTGATTCAAAGGCAACCTTACAATTCTAGCTTGCTCAGCTAATGCTTGTAAAATAGATTGACGAATCCACCAGACAGCATATGAAATAAATTTAAACCCACGAGTTTCATCAAATTTTTGTGCAGCTTTAATCAATCCTAAGTTTCCTTCGTTGATTAAGTCTGGGAGAGTTAACCCTTGATTTTGATACTGTTTAGCTACAGAAACAACGAAACGCAAATTAGCACGTGTTAATTTTTCCAAAGCACGTTGATCGCCTTGTTTAATTTTACGAGCTAACTCTACCTCTTCCTCAGCAGTAATTAATTCCTCTCTACCAATGTCTTGTAGATATTTGTCAAGTGATTGACTTTCGCGATTTGTAATCGACTTGGTAATTTTAAGTTGTCTCATGTTTACTTAACCTTCTTTTGGAATGGATTTCAATAATGATTGCAAATTTACAACCAAATAGATGGGAAATCCAAATTTTATTTTAACATATCTTCGTTTTATATTAACGTTGATACTACATATTGGTTACAAATTATAAACAATCGAATGGAATTAAATTAAATTCCATTCGATTTTAAGTAATTACAATCCAAATCCTATGTAATCTTTTTTACCGCTCTTTGTCATAACTTCCAACAAGATACCTTTGTTTCCTGCACTTAACTTTGAAGTTAATTGTTCCACATTTTCAATTGGTTCATTGTTTAACTTAGTAATTATCATACCTTCTTCTAAACCTAGAGCCTTTAGCTTTCCTGTATTTAATGTTTTTATTTTAACACCATATGAAACATTCAATTCTTTTTTCTCTTTATCTGATAAATTAGTAAATACTGCACCTAAAGCGCTTGTTTTAGACACCTCATTTTTTCCAAGTAAAGTTGTTTCACCATCACTATTTCTCAGTGTGACCTCTACTATATCTTCAGAACCCTTTTTATTTCTTACAGTCAAATTAACTTTGTCACCTGGTCGTCTTTTACCGATTTCTTCTTGTAATGAAGCAACCGAATTAACATCTTTTGTTCCTACCTTTAAAATCACACTTCCCTCTTTAACACCTGCTTTATCAGCAGCGCCATCCTCTGTTACCTTACTAACATACACACCTTTTAGTGATGGTAAATTATTTTTTTCTTTCATTTCTTGAGAAATATCTGCTATTTGAACCCCTAAGAAACCTCTTTGAACAATTCCATAATCAATAATATCTCTCATTATTTTCTGAACTAAATTTACAGGTATCGCAAATGAATACCCTGAATAACTTCCAGTTTGAGATGCAATCGCAGTATTTATACCCACTAACTCACCTTTAGTATTTACAAGTGCTCCACCACTATTTCCAGGATTTACTGCTGCATCCGTTTGTATAAATGATTCAATTGGAACTACATTTTGGTTTGTTCTATCAGTCAATAAGTTTATATTTCTTGCTTTAGCACTAACGATACCAGCAGTAACTGTCGAAGTAAGATTAAATGGGTTACCTACAGCTAAAACCCACTCTCCTACTCTTAAATCATCACTATTTCCAAGTGAAATAGGTTTTAAATTAGGTGCATTTATTTTTAAGATGGCAACATCTGTAGAAGGGTCAGCACCTACCACATGAGCTGTATATTTCGAATTATCATTTAAAATCACTTCAATTTCAGTTGCTTTATCGATTACATGATTATTCGTAACAATGTACCCTTCTGCAGATACAATCACTCCTGATCCTGAACCAGACCCATACTGTTTAAATTCTCTATTTCCAGAACCTGGACCATAGAAAAAATCAAAAAAAGGATCATTTTGAATTGTAGTATTAACCACTTTAGTTGTAACATGAACTACAGAATTTAACGAACTCTCTGAAGCTTCAACAAAATTTTCATTTGTTACACCTGCAAACCCAGGCATGCTAGCATTTCTTGCATAATAATTTAAACTCGAGTCTTGCTCTGAATCACTAAAATCTGTTGTGTTAGAAGTGAAAAAAACTGCATAGAATGCCATTGGTATCATCCCTCCAAGAATTCCCCATGATAAAAATTTAAGTTTAGTTTTCATAGTTTGTTAATTTAATATTCAAGACAATATTACTAATGAAAGTGAATATTGAAATTACAAATGCTGTTAATAGATGTTAATCAACTCAATTAAAGAATGTTAAATTCAATTAAAAAATAAAACCTCCAACAACTTCAAAATAATCAGCATTTAACCAATGTGACTTTATTCCAATTCCAAAAAGCAAATTAGAAATTGGATTGTACCTCAATGATAATTTATGGTAAATTGAACCGTTTAAACGATATCGATCATATATATAACCACCCATACCGATTAATAATTGTAACTTATCTATATGTGCATTACCGCCAACATATGCTCCAATTTGAAAAGCATCATTATTTGCTACAATCTGGTTTTTATTTGAATAAAATAAATAAATTAAAGACGAATTATACATTGCATCTATACCTAATTCTAAACTTAGATTTCGTTTAAATCCAAATTGAGAAAATACGGATCCATAATATACAGGATAATTAACCCCATAGTTTTCAATTATTTGCTTAAAAAAACTTCCACCAACGAATGCAATTGAATTCTTTAAACGAAATGTACTATCCTTTTCTGATGAAAAGTTATTATTGATCGAATTAAAATTAATTCCAAATTTTAACTCTGGGTAATTTAACCCTAAATTAGGTACTCTTGTAGCTCCGTTACTTAAATGTTTAAACGCTAATCCATAGAAAAAACCATAATGTCTCGAAATTGAAATTGAATGATTGAATGAAAAATCAATCAACGCATTTAAGTACGAGGAAATTGCTGAGTTTTTCTGATTATTTTCAAGATTAAAGATTTTAGTAACATAACCTAAACCCGCTCCAACTCTGAAATTAAACTCTTGTTTATCGGAACTAAATATTGGTAATTTATAAAAAGTAGATAATCCAAAAAATTCACCCAAAATAGCTTTATTCCCTAGACTTCCATATGTAAGAGAGAGTCCGGATTCATGCAAATCATTCGTAAATATTTTTCTTCTAAAGAAATAATTTATCTCGATTACAGATGATTTTCCTTTTGGTAAATGAGCCATATCTTCTCTATGGGTAATTAAATTCCCTAAACGATAACAAGTCTCAATTTTAACTTCCTGCCCGTTGGCAATTAGACGAATCATTGTTAACAATGAACACAGGAGAACAAAATTAAGAGATAATTTTAATTTCAAGAAGTGTAAATAATTATATAGAAAAAACTATCAATATCTACTTTTAATACATCTAACAGAAAACCCATATCGTTCATCAGTACTGTTTGACTCAACTTTACCATGATCATGTTTTACTTCAAAATAAGTAGCCCCATTTTCGTTGTAACCAGAAGATGTCCACCAATAAGATCCGTTTCCAAGAGAACCAAAGTAGCCATTAGCGTCTCGATATCCTGCAGGCTTAGCTTTAAATAAAGTATTGTTCGTCCCTCCCTCATTTGGAGACTGCCATAAATTCAAACCTGATTCTTTTAATTTTCCTCCTGCAACATCTTCACCACCTATGAACTCTATCAATTCATTCCAATCATCATTTGATGGAACATACCAGCCTGAAGGACATAGATTACCGGTATTAACAGCGTACCAATTATACAATCTCCCATAAGTTAAATTATTGTTTTGTAAATGATTATACATTGAACACCCACCTATATTCAATGAGTTCCATTGATCATTTTTGCTTAAATTTGGAATCGGTTTTCCATTTGTATACTTTGATGTTCGAAGATTTTCCGCCATCCATTCCTGGTTACCAATTATAACCGTTTTGTATTTATTTCCATCTATATCAAATAAACCTTTACCTAACCGAGCTCCAATAGAAATTGAATCTAGTACTTTAACAGCTCTTTCATTATAATTCGAATTTGGAAATCTATCAATAAAAGATTGAATTTCAGATGTATTACCTGAATTTTTGGCAGCATTAAAAAAAAGATTATCTCTTCTTGCAATTGCATCTTCAGCTAAATCTGATGTTGGATACTTTGTTACAAAAGCATCAAAAGATTCTCCTGAGTTTTCAATTTCAGCCGTGTTATAAGCTAAATGGTCCCGTTTGTAGATCGCTTCTTCAATTTGTCTAGCAGTAGGATATTTTTTTACAAATTCATCGAAAGATTGTTCTGTATTCAATGTAACAGCTTCATCGTAAGCCATAACATCTCTTCTATCGGTAACGTCTTTTATTTGTAAAGCCTTTGGATAATTCTTAATAAATTTAGAAAATGCCTCTATCGTATTTAATTTCAATACATTCGAATAAGCAATTTCGTCTCGTTTCTTTATTACATCGCTTACTTGAATTGCGTAAGGATAATTTTTTAAAAATTGATTATAACTTTCTTCTGAATTTATTTTAACAACATTTGCGTATGCTTTTTCATTTCGTTTAACCTCAACTTTAGACTTAAACTTAGAATTAGAATATTTCTCTAAAAAATTATTATATTCTATTTCATTATCTTGTAATACGACTTCATCAAATGCCAATTCCTCAATCTTTTCTTTTGCCTCTCTTAAATAGTTTGATTTTGGGTATTCAACAATAAATCGTTCTAGAGTTTTTATAGATTTTTTTAAAACTGCTTCCTCAAACAATAAAGCGTCTAATCTTTGTGCTGCTTTATCGTTAAATGTTCGATTCTTCTCGCCATAAAATTGCAAAAACCTTCTCATTCCAACAACTGAATTTTTATCATAATATTCATTATAAGCTACTTCAATTATTGAATCAAATTGGTAAGTGAAATTGTATTTACAACATCTAATTTCGGTACATGCTTCTTCTAAATCTTTTAC
>CALPOI020000113.1 GCA_943325145.2 Candidatus Planktophila lacus
AGGTAATACAATTATACTTGAAGAAGTTTCATTGTTGGACCATAAGTAAGAATAAGGCAAGATACCACCTTTAATAGTAGGAGTTAATTTAATCGGAACTCCTTTACACTTTATGGTATCATTCGCTAAACTAATCTCAACAGGATCTACGTTCTCAAAATAAAACACCAACGTATCGGGAAAATATGTTCCACAACGATCTGGAAACTTTAAAATTAATAATAAGGAATCTTTTAAATCAGAAACTCTGTCAAATAAAGAATTAAAACTGAAAGATGCTTTTGTTTGACCGATAGGAATTGTAATTTGACTGGGGATTTGACTAAAATCAGTATTCATTAACGCTGATCCTTTTAATTCAATAGGAATGACGGCATTTACATCTTTCGTCGTTTGTTTAGTAATTTCAACAGTTGCGCTACTACAACCTTCCGCTAATGTATTTGGGGAAGAAAAATAATCGTTGGATACAGTTGCTTTACTATCAAAATCCATTTCAGAATTTAAACTATTTGCTTCTAAAAAAATTGCAGAATCATATTTTTGATCGTTGCAATCAGCAATTACCAAAGTTAAGTGGTATTTTTTACCGCATTGAACTTTCGCTATTGCAGTTAAAACCTTTGTGAATCCGTCAAATTGAACAGTATTTACTGGATTCTCAATAAAATAAGCGGAATTTTTAAATTGATTCACATTATTAATAGTAACGGGCTCACCACTCGGTAACTTAGCTATGTTTGTCATAGTTGGAAAACCTGGTCCTTCAATAAAAAAACCAAAAACATCATTATAACCCTGACCTTCATCCAAAGGCGTCTTTGGATTATCAACAAACTCTGTATATTCTTCAGAAGCAAATACATACCTGAATTTTATCGTATCGGAATAAGGAATAAAATCGAATTCAAGCAATGAAGCATCGGCAGTATTTTTACCAACTAAACTAGAAAGAATTGAATTTCCTGGTAAACCCATTTCCGTAGTCATTCTATCTGTACTATTGGGTCCTACCGCATTACTAATTCTACCAGTAGACATAATGACACCTTTTTGTAAACCAATATTAGAATTAGATCCATCAAAGTATCCCATCGAACCTTTGAATTTAATATTAGAAACATATACCCCTTTCCCTAGAAGTACGTTTTTTATTAAATCACTATTATTCGGGTAATTTGTTGTAGAAAGTTGAGAAAAAGTATGAAAACAACTAAAAAATACGACCCAAATTAAACTTATTAATCTGAATTTAATTAGATGGTATTTTTTAGTTGAATCATTCATTAATTCGTTTGTTGAATCGTGCACAAAGAATGATAAATTCCTTTTTTATCAAACAGTTCATGATGTGTCCCTTGCTCAGCAATTTCACCCTTTTGCAAAACAATTATCCAATCTGCATTTCTAACAGTACTCATTCGATGAGCAATTACAATTGAAGTTCGATTCGCCATTAATTTCTCAAGCGCGTCCTGAACTAATTTTTCGCTTTCTGTATCTAACGCAGAAGTAGCTTCATCTAGTATTAGTATTTCAGGATTTCTCAATACAGCTCTTGCAATACTTAATCGTTGTTTTTGTCCTCCAGATAATTTATTGCCTCTCTCACCAATATTTGTGGTGTAACCATCTTCCAACTGTGAAATAAACTCATGTGCATTTGCAATTTTCGCTGCTTCTATGATGGAAGATTGCTCAACATTTTCAAGTCCAAATGCGATGTTATTATTAATTGAATCATTAAATAGGATTGATTCTTGTGTAACAATACCAATGTGACTTCTTAAATCGGTCAATGATACATTTTTAATGTTTTGATCATCAAAAAGAATTTCACCCTCTTGAATATCATAGAATCTTGGTAATAAATCCGCTAATGTAGACTTACCACTCCCTGATTCACCTACCAACGCAATCGTTTTGCCCTTAGGAACAATGAAAGAAACATTCTTCAATACCCATTCATCTTTGTATTTAAACGATATATTTTTGTATTCGATTCCTTTTTCCAATCGTTCAAGTTGAATAGGAATTTCAATTTCATAAATTTTTTCGTCTGAATCCAAAATTTCATTGATTCGTTCTTGCGAAACTTTTGCCTTATTGATGCATGAAATACAAAAAGCTATTCCTGAAATAGGACGTAACAACTGAGAAAAAACAATGATAAATGTTAAAAATTCTTCACCTGTTAATTCATTTGTTGAGTTTCCTTGTAAAATCATTTTACCTCCGAACCAAACAATCCCCATTAACACTGCCGCGCCTAAAAATTCATTCAACGGAGAAGATAAATCTTTTTTTCTAAATGTTAAGGTTGTTAATTTTTGATGTCTTAAATTTATTTTACTGAAAACATCCGTAACATAAGGAACAGCATTAAATGCTTTAATAATTCGAATTCCACCTAAATTCTCATCCATAGAAGAAAACAATACTCCCATTTGTTCTTGTCCTTCTTTAGCAGTTTTTTTCAAGCTTTTTCCTATTCTAGATATAACTAACGCAGAAATAGGTAATAAAATCAGAGAAATTAACGTAAGCGTAGGACTCCAATAAACCAATACAGCAAGATTAATTATTATTGCAATTGGCTCTCTAAAAAGTAGCTCCAACATACATACCACTGCTGTTTCAATCTCACTTGCATCACTGTTCATGCGAGACATAATGTCACCTTTACGTTCTTCCGTGTAGAATGAAAGCGGTAATTTCATTGCTTTTGTAAACAATTTATCCCTTAAATCTCTCACAACCACCATTCTTAATTCAGACTGATGGTAAACTGCCATGTAACGAAATACATTTTTTATAAAAAATGCAACCAAAACTGTTACACAAACAAAAAGTAACGCTTCTTCAGGATTTCTCTTCACCATCGACTCCATGAAGTATTGGTATAATTTTGAACAATATTCAAAAAAAGCAATAAATCCTCCATTGTAAATTGGTTCTTTTACAACTATTAAATCTTTGTGATTTTTAAAAATTAATTGAAGAAAGGGTATAAATAAAATTAAAGAAATTAAATTGAAAATAACAAACATTAAATTCGAAAAAATGACCAAAAAAGCGCGCCATTTGTAGTGAAATGTTTGGTTGTATAAATCTTTATAAGCGCGCATCTAAACTTCTTTAGTTGTAAATAAATAATCAAAAATAGCTTGATCACCTTCAGTAAATTCAATATGTCTTCGTTCCATCATTGCTTTGGCTACTTCAACTGCTTTGTCCTTATCAAATGTTTCAAAAGAATTACCTCCACCCCAACTAAACGAAGGAATGAATTTTTTCGGAAATTCTGCACCAAAAATATTTGCGCAAACACCAACAGTTGTAGCAGTATTCAACATCGTATTGATCCCTGTTTTACTATGATCCCCCATAACAACGCCCATAAATTGAATCTCTGTCTTATCGATTGTTTTCGACTCATAAGAATAAGTGGCAACATTTGAATAATTGTTTTTAAGATTGGAAGAATTTGTATCTGCACCTAAATTACACCATTCACCTAATATTGAATTCCCTAGGAAACCATCGTGACCTTTATTTGAATAGGATTGAAAAACTACATTATTCACTTCTCCTCCTACTCTACAATGTGGTCCAATCGTCGTAGGACCGTATATTTTTGTCGCTAATTTTACACAAGCATCATCTCCTAAAGCAAACGGTCCACGAATCACCGATCCTTCCATAACCTCACTGTTCTTACCTAAATAAATTGGTCCTGAGTTGGTATTCAAAATAGAGGCTTCAATACTAACGCCTTCTTCAATAAACAACAAGTTTTTATCCCCTATTATTGTATTTGTAGAAGAAATAGGATTTGATGTTCTGTTTGTTGTCAACCATTTATAATCATTGATAATCGCCTCCCCATTTCGTTGAAAAATTTCCCAACGGTAATGAATTATAAGTGTTTCACCAAAATACTTTATTTGTTCTTTAATAGTTTCACCTTTCCTAGCAATCCAATCTTCATCAGTAATTAACTCTTGTCCATCTTCTAGAACTTCACAAATCGCTAAAAGTTCGTCATTAAAAATAACAGCTGCATTTAGAAATAAATCACCATGAGATGTTTCAGGGAATTTTTTAGTCAAATATTTTTCTGTTTGGTAATAAACCTCAGCATCAGGAAAAGCAATACGAACGCGTTCTTCGTTTGTTAATATTCCCATTCTAATTGTCCCTAACGGTCGAGTTAACGTTAAAGGAGCAAATCTTAAATGCAATCCGTTATCACAAAGTACTATTTTCATTTAAAACTAAATTAGGTTTTGAAGAAATTAAAAATAAACCGATAAATGTAAACACACCGTTTACAATTAATAATTCATATCCAAATACATACCCATTCATCCATTCTATGGAGTACATAGAAAGAAAATAACATAAAACAGGAGCAATTAAACAAATGATTAAAGAAAGTTTATCTTTAATGACTCTTTTAGTTAGTATACCAAAAGAAAACAAACCTAATAAAGGTCCATAGGTGTAACTAGCAATTTTCAATATTGTACCTATTAAATCACTACCTTGGTGATTTTTAATATATACCTCAGTAGCAAGAATTATCAGTAAAAAAAGCAACGAAAATCCAATATGCACAAACAATTGGTACTTTTTTTTCTGTTGTTCGTTTTTAGTTGAAAAATTTAAAAAATCGATACAGAATCCTGTTGTAAGTGCGGCCAATGCACTATCTGCAGATGCATATGATGAAGCAGTAATTCCTAGTAAAAAAAACACTCCTGCAATTGTTCCAAATTTACCCAATGCTAAGGTTGGAAATACGTGATCCGTAACAACTAAACCATTTATAGAAGGTAAAGCAATCCCTTTTTCGTTTGCAAATACATACAAAGCACCACCTAATATTAAAAACAAGAAATTAACAAATACCAAAACAGCTGTGAAAGAATACATGTTTTTCTGCGCCTCTTTAATGGATTTACACGTCAAATTCTTTTGCATTAAATCTTGATCTAAACCAGTCATGGCAATTGCCAAAAACATTCCTCCGAAAAACTGTTTCGGAAAATAGATGGTAGATTTATAATCCTCAAAGAAAAATATTTTGGTCATGGAAAATCCTGCTGATGATTTAGTAATTGTAATACGATCGAACAAACCAAATAAATCCAAATTTAATGCTTGTGCGATAACGATTGTACACAAAACAACTGCAGAAATCAGGAAAAACGTTTGAAACGTATCCGTATAAACGATCGTTTTTATACCGCCCTTAAAGGTATACACCCAAATTAATCCAACAGTTGTGATGGCTGTTACCCAATAAGGAACTCCCAATTCTTCGAATAAAAATAATTGAAGGACAAAAGTTGCTAGATATAAACGAATTGCAGATCCAAGTGTTCGTGACAAGATAAAAAAAGCAGCACCAGTTTTGTAGGTAAAGTACCCAAATCGTGAAAGTAAAATTTCATAAATTGAAACTACATTCATTTTATAATACAAAGGCATTAATACCTTTGCAATGACAATGTAACCAAGCACATAACCCAATACTATCTGAAAATAAGCCATACTTTCGTTCAAGACTTTCCCAGGTACTGAAATAAATGTAACTCCTGATAGTGATGCTCCAATCATTCCGAACGCAACCAAATACCATGGACTTTGCTTATCCCCCGTAAAAAATGTAGAAGAATCTGCATTTCTAGAAGTTAAAAACGCAATTAAAATCAACACTAAGAAATATGAAATCAATACAGTTGCAACCAGTGGTGCAGTCATAGGAATTAAATTAAATCAAAATGTAAATTTAATTTATTTTTCAGTATGATTTTAAGAAGTTTTTTTGATTTCAATGAAATTTACAAAGACACTGATGCATCAATTAATTATTAAGTGATTACATCAGTATCTTTACAAATTTAGAACTACATATCGATGATATCTTTTATTAAATCATTGACAATTCAAAATCGAATCTATCTATTTAGAAATCATGTGTTTTGTATTTAGTAGATTGCGATAATCTTGTCCTTTATTCCTGCAAATTCAAACTTATCTCCAATTATCTTGTCACGAATTGAATGATAGATTGGAGCTTCTATAGAAACACCAACAATTTGATTTCCTTCAAACGCAAAAGGGGAAATTGCAACACCGATAAAAAACATAAATTTTTCAGTTTTAACCAATGCACCAGTGCACACCTTGTCTTTTTTTGAGAAATCAATTCGTGCAAGTTTATCTATTTCTAATAACGTTTTCTGCAATTGATTTTTTAATAAATGAACCATCTCATTAGATTCATTTTGCTTCGAGTAATCTTCTGGATCTAAAGTATCCCCTTCTTCTAAATCAGCCATTGATTTCTTTTCAACTAATTCATCTTGAATATGATGGATAACTTCTTGAAAATTTTTAATTAACGATTCTTGTAATCTTAATTTATCGAAAACTTTTTGCTCTGCTATCATTTTGCTTGTTTTTTGATTTGTACTATTTTAGAAACAATCCACTTGATTTAACAAAGTTATCTTATTCAAAATGAAGTTGTATTCTTTTACAAAGAGACTAAAGAATGAGTGATTAAAATATGATTTTCATTTAAGTAAATAAGTGATTAATATCAACAATTCAACAATAGACAGGGAAATATTTATGTTGATTACAATCTTTAACAATATTAAAATTATCTGATTTAAAATAATTTATGGTTTATTATTTCTTGCATTTCTTACTACAGTATTTTACTTCGCCCCATACTTTTTCCCATTTCTTACGCCATGTAAATGGTCTACCACATGAAAAGCAGATTTTTTCAGGCTGATTTTCTTTTTTTACTCCTTTCATGGTTTTGCATACGGTAATCGAACCCCTTTCAAAACTTTGTGATAACAATCTAATCCTGTATTCGTTATACTTGAAGCCGCATGTAGATCAATAAATCCATCGTTTTGTATAATTTCTTCTGGAATAAAAACAGTTTGAACTTCTCCAATAATAAATAAGGTGTTATTTATTTTAAAGGGCACTTTCTCTTTGAATTTTAATCCTATTTGGATGACTGATTCAGCAACAAATGGAGCGAAAAAATCATTTTTAAATTCTGAAGTTAAACCCACTGCTTCAAACTCGGAAATCTCTTTTGGATACCTTGCGGATGTTTGATGCGCTTTTTTTATAAAACTAGAATGAATTTGATTAATAGTATAGTAACCAGTATTTTCAATGTTTTGTAACGTATGTCGATCAACAGAATCGGGCCTAATTACCATTCCAATAAGCGGTGGATGAGCACCAAGATGAACAATTGAATTAAAAATTGCTAGATTGGTTTGTCCGTTTACATCTTTTGTTCCAATCAATTCAACTGATTTGTAACCTGTTAATGAGTTTATAAAAGTAGC
>CALPOI020000114.1 GCA_943325145.2 Candidatus Planktophila lacus
AATTCATCCGCAGTAGTAATCGAAAACTGATCTATTTTAACAAATCCAGTAGTTGGTGAAATCATATAAGCACAGATGACAGATTGCAATGGAATTGATCCACGCGTAATAGTTTTAGAAATCTTTTTAGAATTTCTGTAGACCACCAAGCTAACTTCAGTTCCTTGAGGACCTTTTAAATATTTCATCACTTGGTCATTAGTGATTTTTTTCTTTGCAACGGATTTACCCTCTATTTGAATAATTCGATCGCCTGCTAAAACACCTGCCATTTCTGAAGGAGAGGAGGTAATGACATTCGTCACGCAAATTGTATCTCGAATTAAAGAAAAACGTATTCCAACTCCACCAAACTCACCTTGAATTTGTTCATTGGCAAGTTTCATATCTTCCGCAGAAATATAATTACTGTGTGGATCCAACTTATGCAACAAATCAGTGATAGCGTCATCAAAAAGTTTAGTGCTATTTACTTTATCTACATACTTAGTATTCAATAAATCTACAACATCTTTTAATTTTTGTGAACGAACTTCACCTGAAGATAAATCATTCTCGTTAAAACTAGATCCATTCTGAAAGGAATGACCAATGAATATACCAACTGTTAAAACAAACGAGAAAATAAGAGGAACTAAATACTTCTTTATATGCATACACTTAATCTAAATCAATTTGAATTTGCTCTACTTCTAACCCAGCAGAAATCAGAAAATCAATTCCTGCAGTATCTCGGTACTTATCACGAAAAACCAAACGTTTAATGCCTGATTGTAAAATTAACTTGCTACAATCTTTACAAGGTGAATGGGTTAAATAGAGCGTAGCACCCGAACAATTATTCGTAGATTTGGCAACCTTTAAAATAGCATTCGCTTCTGCATGCAAAACGTACCAATGCGTTTCGCCATTATCATTCTCGCAGCAATTATCAAAACCACTTGGAGTTCCATTGTAACCATCAGAAATAATGGCATCATCTTTTACAATGATTGCACCTACTTTCTTTCGAGCACAATGGGATAACTCAGCCCAAGTCAATGCCATTTTTAAATACACTTTATCGTAACGTAATTGCTTCGTATCTTTCATAACTATTACAACATGAATTTATAACCAACACCTCTAATACTATGAAAAAATTGAGGGTTTTTTGGGTCATTTTCGAACAATTTTCGAAACCCTAAAATATAATTGTCAATGGTTCTTGAGGTAGGAAATTGATCATTACCCCAAAGGGCATCCAATATTTCTTCACGAGAAACTACCAATCCAACTTTTTTATTAAAAAAATCAAGTAACTCAATTTCGCGTTTAGTCAAAGTATGAATGGATTTTGTTTGAAGATTCATCACCTCAAAAGTAGAAAAATCAACTTGAAAGTTACCAATTGTCATAATACTTAATGGAACTTCCATCTCTTCTTCAACTCCTGTAACCAAAATTTGAACTTTTAATAACAATTCCTCCAAATCGAATGGTTTGGGTAAATAATCATTCGCACCTAATTTTAAACCAACAATGCGATCTTGCGTTGTACCTTTAGCAGACAAAAATAAAACAGGAACACGAGAATACTTTCGAATTTCTTTACAAATAGTAAGGCCACTAACTTCAGGTAACATTACATCTAAAACAACCAAATCAAACTTAGTCATTTCAAAAGCTCTAAGAAACGCTTCTGTTCCATGGGTAATCACTTCTACGAAGTAACCCTCCAATTCTAAATTCATTTTGATTAATTCAGATAAACTTAATTCATCTTCAATGACACATATTCGTTTCATAGATAACTAATTTGAATTACTTAGATTTCAAATACAACTAATTTACTAGTATTAACTAGCATAAATTGTATCAATCCATTCTTCAACCGATTTTGAATCAATTAGATTGAAATCACCAGAACCGATTCTTTTTAATGCAATTAAAGTTGCTCCTGAACCTAATTTTTTTCCAAAATCATTTGCAATAGAACGAATATAAGTCCCTTTAGAACAAGTAATTGAAAAATAAATTTCAGGTAAATTAATGCTAGTTATAACGAAATTTTTAATTAATATTTTATTCGACTTAATAACCACTTCTTTTCCTGCTCTAGCCAAGTCATAAGCACGTTTACCATCGATTTGTTTAGCAGAAAAAATTGGTGGTGTTTGATCAGTTTCACCTAAAAAACTAATTCTTACATTTTCAATTAATTCTTCTGTAATATGGTCTATTGGAAAATTTTTATCAAACGATGTTTCTAAATCAAACGAAGGAGTTGTTTTGCCAACTAAAAATGTACCTGTATACGTTTTATCTTGACCGATTAACTGATCAATTGTTTTAGTGTTTTTACCCGTACAAATAATTAATAAACCAGTTGCTAATGGATCTAAAGTTCCAGCATGTCCTACTTTAATGTTTTTAACACCTAATTTTTTCTTTAAATTCCAACGTAGTTTGTTTACTACATCAAAAGAAGTCCAATTCAAAGGTTTATCTACCAACAGTGTTTCACCGGCTAAAAAATCGAACATATGAAAAACTTATTTTATAAAACTATAATATAAGATGAAAACAATACCTAAAACAATACGGTACCACCCCCACATTTTAAAGCCGTACTTTTTAAGTACATTGATGAAGAATTTGATTGCGATTATTGCTACAACAAAAGCTACAATGTTTCCGATAATGAAAAGTAGTAAGTTATTGGACTCCATAATCATTTGAAAGCCCTTTTGCTCAACACCATTGTACTCCCAATCTTTCAAGAAAATCGAATAACACGTAACTGCCAACATGGTAGGAACAGCAAGAAAAAAACTAAACTCTGCAGCCATTCGCATAGAAAGACCTTGTTGCATCCCTCCTACAATTGAAGCTGCGGACCTGCTTGTTCCAGGCATCATTGCCAAACATTGCCAGAATCCTATTGTAACTGCATTTTTAGTAGTTACATCTTGTTCGTTATCAATCTTTGAACTTTTAAAAAATCGATCTATAAAAAGTAAAACTATCCCGCCAACAATTAATACAATTGCAATTGGAACAGGCTTCTCAAGCACTTCTTCAATTTTATCGTCAAATAACTTTCCTAACACCAATGCTGGAATTACTGCAACTAATAATTTAGTATAAAATTTTAACGTGCTAAAATCAAAAAACTTTTTCCAATAAGTTGCTACAACAGCTAGTATTGCTCCAAATTGTATTGAAACCTGAAACATTTTAACAAATTCATCCTCTTGAATTCCAAATATCGAACTTGTAAAAATCATATGTGCAGTTGAAGAAACAGGAAGAAACTCCGTTAATCCTTCTACAATAGCAAGAACAATTGCTTGTATGTTATCCATTTTTGTTTGTAGATTTTTCGATAACTTCTTCTTTGGATATCTCTTTACTTCCTTTTTTGGGCTGTTTCATAATTGCATATATCATCACTAAATAACCTCCAATAATTAATATAGGAGCCAATGTGATACGAATCGGAGAAAATAATGCAGAAGCATCAAATTTATTTGGATCAGTTGATTCACCACCAATCATTAATAAAAAACCAACAATATTAATTGCTAAGCCGATAAGCAAAAATTTATAATTTAATTTTTGAAATGCGAAGCGATGATTTGCGTTATCCATAGTTAAAGGTGTTTTAAATTAATATAAATCGTCTAATTTCATTCGTAAATACTTATTCAAAGAAATCCAAGTAGAAACTAATGTAATAATACTTCCTAAAATAATTAATGAACCGAATAAAATCAATAATGTTTCCAAAGAAAAATTTAATTCTATAGAATCCAATAAATTCGTCAATCCCGTAAATAATGCGAGTAACAATGCCATTCCGACAACAGCAGAAATAACACCCTGGGCCAATGCTTGAATTAAAAAAGGCTTACGAATAAATGAAGAAGTAGCACCAACCAATTGCATGGTTTTAATTGTGAATCGTTTAGAATACAAAGCCAATCGAATAGTATTATTAATCATTGCTACTGCAACAACAATTAATAGTAAAGCAACAATTAAGAATAAGAATACAAATTGCCTAAAACCTAAATTTACTTGAGTAACACTTGCTTCGTCATAACTTACTTCTTCTATTTGTGAAGAATAATGTTTCATTAATTTTTGACGTAATGACTCCATGCCAAGCTTATTTGCATACTTTTCTTTTGGTCGATATGTTACTGATGAAGGCAAAGGATTAGATCCTTCAAAAATTTTCATTATTTGCTTAGATTGAGATTCAGATCCACTAAACTCATCCATTGCACGAGCAGGGGAAATGAACTGAACCTCTTTAAATTCAGGCCAATCATTTAATTCAAGTTGAATTTGTTTTATTTCTTCCGGATTTAATTCTGAATAAAAAAAGATATCACCTTGTAAATTTTCTTTCGCTTGTGTTTGAATTGACTTTAAACCAAGTAATCCACCTTCAACCAACCCAATCATGAAAAGCACCAATGCAATTCCAATTACAGTGGAAATGTAACTGGTTCTTAGGCCTTTCTTAGTATATCTTTCAGCAGTTTCACTCATAAAATGCGAAAATAGAAATAAATAAACAAATAAATAGAATCTTATTAGATTATGACATCAATTTTACCTCTAAGCTTGAAATAAATACTCTGCAATCCATATATCCTTTGGAGTAGTAATTTTCAAATTATTCTCGTCTCCATCCACTAAAAAAATTGAATTTCCTGCTTCCTCAACCAAAGACGCGTCGTCAGTTATTTTAGCATGAAAAGACAATTCATAAGCTTGTTTAATCATTTCTGATTGAAAAACTTGTGGCGTTTGAACACTTTTGAAATAATTTCGATCTACAGCTTTTGATAAACCATCCTCGTTTAACTGTCGTAAAGATTCTTTTAGCGCAACTACTGGAACAGCTGAACCATTTTTAGTAGCTGTCGATATTAAATTCTCTAATAATTCCATTGAAACAAAAGGCCGAACTCCATCATGAATTGCAATCAATTCGCCTGTAGCAATATTTAAAGCGTTCTTAACAGAATGATATCTTTCTTCTCCACCGTTAATAATAGTATGAGGAATCTTGAAATCATATTCTAGACACAAATTGTTCCAATAACTTATCCATTCGTTAGGTAAGGTAAGTAGCAGCTGTAATTTATCTGTAAAATTTACAAAAGGTTCAAATGAATGCATCAATAGTGGTTTCCCAGCGATCACTAAAAATTGTTTTGGAATATCGGCTCCCATTCGTTTACCAATACCCCCCGCTGTGATTATAACTGTTAAAATCTGCATACTGAAAATAAAAAAAGGCTGCAAAAGCAACCTTTAATAGTAATTTATTCTAAAAATTATTTAATCTGATTTGGATTATTTTTAGCTTCCTCATTAAATTTCTTTTGATAGTTTAACCAATAAAACAAACCGACGAAACCTAAAACAATACATGAATAGTTAAAAATATTCTGAATCACTTCAAAAAATACAAAAGAAGCTTGAAGCATTTTGGCAATCGCGTAAAATATTGTCGTACTCATAATGATGAATTTTATAGTGCAAATAAAGTAAAAAAAATTCAAAAATCAATTGCCTAATTTTAATTTATACTGAATTACAGGAAAAAATCACAAAAAAATTAACTTGATGTTTTTTTTTCAATCGAAAAAATTATCATTAATTTAGCGCCCTCTAAATCATCTATTAAAGAATAAAAGCGTGGTATTTTCAAGTTTAACATTTTTATACTTATTTCTTCCATTAAGCTTACTTTTTCACTATTCAACTAAAAATGATTTATTCAGAAATATAAGCCTTACAGTATTTTCTTTGATTTTCTACGCCTGGGCTGAACCAATGTGGATTTTCTTGATGGTTTTTACCGCAATGTTTGATTACACAGCTGGAATATTAATTGAGAAATGGAGGGGTGATATAAAAGCGAAACTTGTGCTAACAATAGCTATTTCTATCAATATAAGTCTCTTAATCGCTTACAAATACGGAGGATTCATTTACGATAATCTCAATGCGTTAATTGAACTCCCTTTTGGACGTCCGAAAAACTCACTACCAATCGGGATTTCTTTCTACACATTTATGGTGATTTCCTATGTGGTTGATGTCTACAAAAACGACCTTAAGGCACAACGTAATCCTCTAAACTTCTTAATGTTTATTAGTTTATTCCAACACTTAGTTGCTGGGCCAATCGTTCGATATAAACATATTTCTGATCAAATAAATGCTCGAACTATTAATTGGGATTTATTCAGTTCAGGTATCTCTAGGTTCTGTCTAGGTCTTTTCAAAAAAGTTGTTATTGCAAATGTAGCAGGTGTTTTAGTAGAAAAATATCTAGAAGTTAATGTAAACTCTCTCTCCTCCATAGAAGGTTGGTTTGGTATTACAATGTTTTCTATTCAGTTGTACTTTGATTTTAGTGGCTATTCAGACATGGCGATTGGATTGGCTCGACTGTTTGGGTTTCAGTTTGACGAGAATTTTAAACATCCTTATGCAGCTCAGTCGGTAGGCGATTTCTATCGAAGATGGCACATCTCATTGGGTAGATTTTTCAGAGATTATGTGTATATTCCATTAGGTGGAAATCGTAAATACCAATTAAGAAACATTTTAATTGTTTGGTTATTGACTGGTATTTGGCACGGTGCAAGCTGGAATTTTGCTCTATGGGGAGCTTATTTTGGATGTTTGATGGTGCTTGAAAAACTTTTGGAAAAAGTACTTTTAAAAACTCCTCGACTTATTCGACATGTCTACACCTTAGTTTTAATTGTATTTAGTCGCGCAATCTTTTATTTTCTTGATTTTAATCAATTAAAATCTTTTGTAAGCAATTTGTTTTATTCCAATCATCCTATAGGTGATGGATTTACCTCAGACCTATTGGAACATGTATTTTGGTTTGTTTTAGTGATTTTATTTTGTATTCCATGGGATGAAATTTACACTGAAACTTC
The DNA here is from genome assembly GCA_943325145.2 of Candidatus Planktophila lacus. GTDB lineage: Bacteria > Bacteroidota > Bacteroidia > Flavobacteriales_D > Crocinitomicaceae > CANHVK01. The sequence goes on from CALPOI020000114.1 coordinate 6,966, forward strand.
TACGTCTAAATTTAAACTTACTGTACAAAAATTTTATTTGAACGCTCAACCAGTTTTAAATATTGCTATGCTGCTTTTAGCAACACTCTTATTGGTGAATTCTACTTTTAATCCTTTCTTATACGCTCGTTTTTAATGATTAAAAAAATCAATAGTATCGTTTTTATTGTCATCATTTTGGGGGCCTCACTATTGTTTCTTACCCTTCCAAAACAAGATAAATCATATTCAGAAAAAAGAAAACTTGCTGAAATACCTGAATTTAATTACTTCAATTATGTAAAAGGAATTTGGGCTCAAAAAATTGATGCATACATAGATGATCATTTTCCATTTAGAAAAAACATGATTGATATTGCAGATGTCGTTCAAACATTTAAAGGTGTCCATCTAAAAAAA
>CALPOI020000115.1 GCA_943325145.2 Candidatus Planktophila lacus
CAGATGTTAAATCCTTCGATTCGCTGCAATTATTTTTTAATGAGTTGATTAAAAATTTCGATATTTGATTTATTTTATCATTCGATGTAAATTGTTTTTTGGTAATAAAAGTAACTAGATCTGTAAGATTCAAGTATTCATTTGCCTCTGTATTTGAGACAATTTCTCCTGAAGTCGGAGCCATATAAAATGGAAAATGTACACTTGTTTTTACTGGAACTTTAAACCTAAACCTTTCTTTATTGAAAAAGGATTGCCATCTATTTTCATACAACTTCCCTCCTTCTACAATATAAATCTTATGTTTTTCAATCACACTCGATGTTGGATGAAGATAAGTTAAACTTAATTTACCTTTTTTTAAAGTGTATGAACCAATTTGTCGTTCTAGTAGATAATTTTGCGGTACATCTGAATTTGTTTTTTCTAATTTATACCCATAAGTTGGTAGATAGTTCAAATGCTCAAATTGATTATTTTTATACAAACGAATCATTTCAATTTCGCCTTTAGAAATTGGAGCAGTGTAAACGCGTTTAACCTCGGAAGATATTGTCGACCAGGAGCAACGTTGTAAATTCGAAAATCCGATGAACACGTTCAATAACATGATTACTACTAAGAACATTTTCATGACAAAAACTTTTTAATGGATACTTTTTGATTCAAAAGAATTAAAGTCGATTGACCTACCTACTTAAACGCAACAATTAATTTAATCGTATATCAATTACATAAAATTTTGAAAAAGCTATTAAACAAAGATTAATAGCAAAATAAAAAACTGGCATTCAAATATTTAATGTGAATCGAATTGAAATTTGATTAAATTCAGTCGTGTAGTAATAAAAAAAGAACTTCTAACTAGTACAACCTAAAGAAACAAAATAAATTGAATTTGAACGGGTATTATAATAAGATTCAATAATGAAATCGATTAAAAAATTTTATATGAATATTTTAATTCATCTTACTATTTTTTATATATTTGCCTCACTTGAAAAAGTATAAAATTATGTTTAACAACGCTGTCATTACCATTAACTCTATTATTGTCTGGACTACCTGACGAGATGTGGTTATAATGAATATACAAAGCCTTTCTCGTCTTAACACAGAAAGGCTTTTTTTTTGACAGCATATTTAAAAAAAATAGTATGTATTTTAATGACGAAACAATTATCTTTTTAGACGGAAACTATGTAAAAGCTGCTGATGCTGGTGTAAATCTTTACAATCAAACCATGCATTATGGAAACGGAGTGTTTGAAGGAATTCGTTCTTACGCCACTGAAGCAGGGACAAAGATTTTCAAATCGAAAGAACATTACGATCGTTTGCATTATTCTGCTGAAAAAATGCATATCAAATTAAACTATACAGTTGAAGAACTTGAGGCGATTTCATATGAAGTATTGAAAAGAAATAATTTATCTGATGCTTACTTACGTCCTTTAGTTTATTTAGGCGCAAACATGTCGTTGCAACCAGTAGAAGAAGTGCATGTTGTTATTATGGCTTGGGAATGGGGTAAATATTTGGGCGATAAAATGTTACGCCTAGGACTTTCTTCCTACCAACGTCCAAATCCTAAATCTTGTCACGTTGAAGCCAAAGTAGTTGGACATTATACGAACTCTATCTTAGCAACTACTGAAGCAAAACAAAATGGTTATGACGAAGCGTTATTAACTGACATGAATGGACACATTGCAGAAGGGCCTGGTGCAAATTTTTTCCTAGAAAAAGATGGTAAATTGTTCACTGCTCCGTTGGGGAACATTTTAGCTGGGATTACTCGTGCAACAGTGATTGAATTAGCTAAAAAATTAAACATTCCACTTGAAGAAAAATTCTTTACCCCAGAAGACATTAAAACAGCAGATGCTGCATTTTTCTGCGGTACTGCTGCTGAAGTAATTGGAATCGAATCTTTGGACGATTATAAATTTCCTTTGAACTGGAAAGATTCTAAAGGAGCGATCATTCAACGTAATTACATGAATTTAGTTCTTCACAAAGAATTGGAATTAGCATAATCAATAAATTATTATGGAAATCAATAAGTATTCTAAAACAATTACTCAAGACGAATCACAACCTGCTGGTCAAGCAATGCTGTATGGAATCGGATTGACAGATGAAGACATGGCAAAAGCGCAAATAGGTATTGCCAGTGCTGGTTACGAGGGGAATACCTGTAACATGCATTTGAATGATTTATCAAAACAAATTAAGTCTTCGATTCAAGAGGCAGATTTAGTAGGATTGATTTTCAATACAATTGGTGTGAGTGATGGGATGTCAAATGGTACTGAAGGCATGCGTTACTCATTGATTTCAAGAGACATCATTGCGGATTCTATTGAAACAGTTTGTGGTGCTCAATATTACGATGGACTGATTGCTGTTATGGGATGTGATAAAAACATGCCAGGTTCTTTGATTGCGATGGGTCGTTTAAATCGCCCTGCTATCATGGTTTATGGTGGAACTATTGCACCCGGTGAGTGGAAAGGAGAGAAATTGAATATCGTTTCTGCATTTGAAGCATTGGGAAAGAAAATGAACAACGCAATTACTCCTGAAGATTTTAAAGGAATTATCAAACATGCTTGTCCAGGAGCTGGTGCTTGTGGCGGTATGTATACAGCAAATACCATGGCATCTGCGATTGAAGCGTTAGGAATGAGTTTACCTTACAGCTCTTCTAATCCTGCATTGAGTGCGGATAAAAAACATGAATGTGATGCAGCAGGAAAAGCAATAAGAAATCTTCTTGAAAAAGACATTAAACCAAAGGACATTATGACTCGAAAAGCATTTGAAAATGCGATTCGAATTGTTGTTGTACTTGGTGGTTCAACCAATGCAGTATTGCACTTAATTGCAATGGCACATTCAGTTGGGATTCAACTGACCATTGATGACATCCAAAAACTAAGTAATATTACTCCTGTTTTGGCTGATTTGAAACCTTCAGGGAAATCACTGATGGAGGATTTACATAATGTAGGAGGTACTCCAGCAGTAATGAAGTACATGTTGGAAAACGGAATGTTACACGGTGATTGTATGACTGTTACTGGTAAAACAGTTGCTGAAAATTTAGCAGAACTACCTTCTTTTAAAGTAGGGCAAGATATATTCTTACCAATCGAAAAAGCAATTAAAACAACCGGACATCTTCAGGTGTTATATGGTAACCTAGCGGAGGAAGGTGCTGTCGCGAAAATCAGTGGTCATGAAGGAGAATTTTTTGAAGGACCAGCAGTAGTTTTCGAAGATGAATTCACTGTAATTGATGGATTGAAAGATGGCCGAATCAAAGAAGGTGTTGTTGTAGTTATTCGCATGTGTGGGCCAAAGGGAGGTCCAGGGATGCCTGAAATGTTAAAGCCAACTTCAGCAATTATGGGTGCAGGTTTAGGGAATAGTGTTGCATTGATAACAGATGGGCGTTTCTCAGGAGGAACACATGGATTCGTTGTTGGTCACATTACACCAGAAGCAATTGATGGCGGAACCATTGCATTAGTTCAAGAGGGAGATATTATCGCTATAGATGCTATAAACAATACCCTAACATTAAAAGTTAGCGACGAAGAATTAGCTGAAAGAAGAAAACATTGGAAACAACCTGCATTAAAGGTATCACAAGGTATTTTGTATAAATATGCAAAATGCGTTGCAACTGCTTCCGAAGGATGTATAACAGATAAATAGTTTTCGGAACCTCAACCTAAGATGTGAGACTCAGGGGCGGAGAAAGTAAAAAAGTTTAAAAGTATATTATACGAATAATAAATTAAGGATAAAACCGAAATATAGAGATAGAAAATGTGTTTAATCGAGGCAGAATAGAAATTTAATAGCGAGTTTACTCTAGTAAATGAGATGTTAAATTTTGAAGTCGAACGATGAATAAATACATTATACAAGCAATAAAATATAAATTAAGGATTGAAAAATTTGATTAGTTGAGGCAAACAAGAAAAATTGAGTTGAGTTTACTAGAGTAAATGAAACGATATTTTTTGCAGTTGAACGAAGAATAAGCAAATTTTAATATCCGTTTAGAATAAAAACTATGAGTCAAATAACAGGTTCAGAAGCCGTAATAAAAAGCCTAGTTGCCGAAGGAGTTCACACAATCTTTGGTTACCCTGGAGGTGCAATCATGCCAATCTACGATGCATTGTACGATTACAGCGATAAAGTAACGCACATTTTAGTTCGTCACGAACAAGGAGCAATTCATGCTGCACAAGGGTTTGCGCGTACATCTGAAACATGCGGTGTTTGTTTTGCAACCTCTGGTCCAGGAGCAACTAACTTAATTACAGGATTAGCAGATGCAATGATTGATTCTACACCAGTGGTTTGTATTACAGGACAGGTAGCATCGCATTTACTAGGAACAGATGCATTCCAAGAAACAGATGTAATCGGTATATCGATGCCTGTTACGAAGTGGAACGTACAAGTAAAAAGAGCACAAGATATTCCTGCGGCTTTAGCAAAAGCATTTTTCATTGCACGTTCAGGTCGACCAGGTCCAGTATTAGTAGATATTACCAAAGATGCACAGTTTGGAATGATGGACTTTAATTACGAAGCATGTAAAGACATTCGTAGTTATTTCCCAAATCCTGTAATGGATCCAACTAAAATTGACGATGCAGCTGTGTTACTGAATACTGCTAAAAAACCTTATATCTTAATTGGTCAAGGAATTACCTTAGCAAATGCAGAACAAGAGTTATTAGAGTTTGTTGAAAAATCAGGAATCCCTGTAGCATCTACCTTGTTAGGTTTGGGTGCGTTTCCACCAAATCACCCACAATATGTTGGATATTTAGGAATGCATGGTAATTACGCTCCAAATATTTTAACGAATGAGGCGGATGTGATCTTAGCGGTAGGAATGCGTTTTGATGACCGTGTAACAGGAGACGTAAGTCGTTATGCGAAACAAGCGAAAATTATCCACATCGACATTGACTTTGCAGAATTAAATAAAATTGTAACCAACGAAGTTTCCATTCATGCAGATGCAAAAGAAGCGTTAGCATTATTGACTACGAAAGTTGAAAGACGAACGCACGAATCTTGGATACAAGAGTTTAGAGATGCTGAAAAATTAGAAGTAGAAGCTGTAATTGAAGATGCAATTCATCCAAAACACGATCGTTTACAAATGGCGGAAGTGGTAAATATGCTTTCCGAAAAAACCGACGGACAAGCAATTGTTGTAACCGATGTTGGTCAACACCAAATGATTACTTCTCGTTATTACCAATACAAGGCTCAAAACACGAATATTACATCAGGTGGTTTAGGTACTATGGGATTTGCATTGCCAGCAGCAATTGGTGCGAAGTTGGGTAATCCTTCCAAAACTGTTGTAGCAATTATTGGTGATGGTGGTTTCCAAATGACAATTCAAGAATTAGGAACGATTTTACAATTTAAGATCGATATTAAAATCTTGATTTTAAATAACAACTTCCTTGGAATGGTACGTCAATGGCAAGAATTATTCTTTGAAAAAAGATATTCATTTACAGATATTGTGAACCCTAACTTTACGCAAATCGCTAAAGGATACGACATTGAAGCATTAAAAATTGACCAACGAACAGAATTAAGCGAAGCGTTGGATACTATGTTATCAAGCCAAGCAGCTTATTTATTAGAAGTTGTTGTGGAACAAGAAGAAAATGTATTCCCGATGGTAGCAACAGGAGCTTCTGTATCTGAAATTCGTTTAAACTAAGAAAAGATGGAAAACAACACTTATAATATCTCCGTATTTACAGAAAATAGCGTGGGGATGTTGAATCGTATCACGATCATTTTCACACGTAGAAATATTAACATCGAGAGTATTACTGCTTCCGAATCTGAAATTGAAGGAATTCACCGTTATACGATTGTGGTGAACGAACCAAAAGAAACTGTACGTAAAGTTATTTCTCAAATAGAAAAACAAATCGATGTAGTTAAAGCTTTTTATCATTCGGATGATGAGGTAGTTTATCAAGAAATTGCCTTGTATAAACTACCAACAAAAGCGTTAGCAAGCGGTGGAGATGCCGAACGTATTGTACGTGCACACCATGCGCGTATTTTAACGATCGAATCTGAATTTACCATTTTGGAAAAAACTGGCTACCCAGACGAGATCAAAGAATTGTTCACAGAATTGAAACCGTTTGGATTATTAGAATTTGTTCGCTCAGGACGTGTAGCAATTTCTAAACCAATGAAAACATTGGAAGAACATTTGGAAGATATGAATAACGAGAAAATTATTTTGTAGAGGTTAATTAAACTATATAAAAAACATTAAATAGATTTCATAACTTTGATAATCAAATTTTTATTTTGGTGTAGTGAAAAAGATAAATAATTTAAATTTGAAAATTAATAATATGAGAGTAATAACTTTTTGTTTAATCACAGTTTTATTGTCTTGTCAAAATCAAAAAGGGAAAAAGAATAATAGTGAAAAATCACATTCAATAGATAAGCTTGAGACAAAAGAAATATTAAATTATTTATTTGAAGGCAATTATGTTGATAGTATAAAAATGACCGCTTGGAAACCTGATTTTATTGAACAGAATTTATTTCAAGTTTCGGATGATGGTAAATGTTATAGTTCAATAGATACAATTATTAAAAATGATAACTATCGAGTAGTTATTATGTCAACAAGTTTATATGACAAAAAATCAAATTATACTTTAAAGTGTAATGCTTGTTTTTCAGATATTTCTATAGCAGCTTTTTATCAAGATAGTGGAACATGGATACTTGAAAGTTTTATACCAAAAGCTTTTAGAAGATTAACTGAAACGACCTATTTATCTTATTTTAATATTGATGTAAATCAACAAAAACTAACATTTATAAAAACAGAAAATCAAATAAGATTACAAAATAATAGTTACACCCAAAATTACATTTATGATTTGTCAGGAAATTTAGTTTTTGAATATATTGATGATTATGATGACGGAACTATTTCAACAGAAAATAATTTTAAAATCGTTGATAATAAAATCGAAATTAATTCAAATACATTTAAGTCTAATGATAATATTGAAATAAATAATATTAAATATTATTCATATAGTACCGAATTAATGAAATTTATTATCAATTAATAATCATTTAAAATTACCAATTTTATGTTAAAATTATCTACAAGTATTTTTTTTATACTTTTTACTTTTTTGTCTTTTTCAAAACAAGTTGAAGAAAATTTAGCATTTCAAATAGCATCTAATTTTTATAATTCGCTTTCATCTCAAAAAAATATATCAATTTTAAAATTGACATATAAAAGTGTA
>CALPOI020000116.1 GCA_943325145.2 Candidatus Planktophila lacus
GTTAACACAAACTTTAATTCATCGATTTTCGACGGATAACGTTCTAGATATTCGTGTAACCAAACCGCCCAATTTCTTGAAGTTGAAAACTTATCCCCTTCTAAATTTAAAAACTCATATGCTGGAACGTTATCAGGTAAAATTAAATCACCATGATCCTTAAGAAGGATAGGGAAAATAATGGCATGAAAAACGATGTTATCTTTTCCAATAAAATGCACTAATTTTCGATCGCCTGTCCAATAATCTTTCCAATCTTTATTGTGATCTAATGCCCATTGTTTGGTAGCAGAAATATAACCTATCGGAGCATCTAACCAAACATACAATACCTTTCCATCCGCTCCTTCGATTGGAACTTTTACTCCCCAATCAAGATCTCGAGTCATTGCACGAGGTTTTAAACCATTATTTATCCAAGACATGCATTGACCTACTACTTGATTTCTCCAAGTTTTAGGATCATGTTGTTTTACACCATCTAAAATACCATCTTGAATCCAAGAAGTTAACCATTCTTCATGTCGATCCATTGGAAGAAACCAATGAGAGGTAGATTTCAATACAGGTTTTTTTCCACTCAAGGTTGAAATTGGATTTATTAAATCCGTTGGACTTAATGCTGACCCACATTTTTCACATTGATCACCGTAAGCATTTTCATTGTGGCAATTTGGACATTCTCCTAAAATATATCGATCCGCTAAAAATTGTTGGTATTCTTCATCAAAATATTGTTCAGTCGTTTCCTCAATAAACTTTCCATTTTGTTCTAACTTCAGAAAGAAGTCTTGTGCAGTTTTATGATGGATTTCTTCGGATGTACGATGAAATATATCAAAGGAAATTCCGAATTTCTGAAATGATTCACTGATAACTTTATTGTATTTGTCTACAATTTCTTTAGGTGTTATGCCCTCTTTTTTAGCTCTCAACGTAATTGCAGCACCGTGTTCGTCACTTCCACAAATAAAAGCAACATCGTGCTGATTCATTCGAAGAAAACGTACAAAAATATCAGCGGGTAAGTAAACACCAGCAACATGTCCTAAATGAAGGGGCCCATTTGCATAGGGCAAAGCTGCTGTTACAGTAAATTTATCTTTAGTCATAAATGAATGATTTCGTTGTAAACAAATGTAAGAAAAATCAGTGTATTTTAATTCAAAATCATAAAAACTTAAAAATCATACTGTTAATACATAAAAAAGAATCCTTAATTCAATCTACTACATTGTCATTTCAAATTAGAATGGCCAACTTTAGAATAAAAAAATAGCGCTACGAATAGCGCTAACACAAAAATTAATTTAAAAAGAAATTTAAGATTTTAAACCTGCCTTTGTCCAAGAGCCTTTTAAATATTTCTGATAGGTAAATCCATTCATTTCTCGAATTTTTTCATAATTCAAATAAATAGTACCATTAATAAAACGTATTTGGTCTTTCTCTATGTCCTTGATAAAATCATCTTTGGTCGTAATCTTCAATGCTGATGTGAATCCGCCATTCCCTGGTTGACCAACTACCATGTATTGACCTTGAGGAGAATCAACAAAACCTTGAAAAGTAGGAGTATACTCCCCTTTTTGATTGATTATTGCCAAGGCTTTGTCAACTGAGCTAATTTGTCTTGGAACTGCCTTAAATTCTGCTTTTTTTAATAAGTCTTCATACTGAGCGCTTCGTTGTTTCGTTTTCAAGCAATCTCCACTAGGACTATAATAAGAAATCTTTTCTATGTATTCATCTGCATCAGGACGTTCCAAGTAAACTTGTCTTGAACAAAATGTTTTTCCGTCCAATACATAAAAATAGTTGATTCCACTCGGTCCATTATTTTTCTCTTTAAATGTTTCGTCCAAGCGTATGAATTCATTTTCTTTATTCATGTGAGCATCCACATGTTCAAAAGTTCCATCTTCCTTTGTATAATCCAAAGAGCTTGCAACACTACCAAATGCTAAAATAAACGTATCAATCTCGTTCATTTGTTTATCAAAGGTTGCTTCATTTTTCAGTTCGTGTACGATTAAATTTTTCTCTGCTTTTTTTTGAAGCTTAGCGGACTTTGAAGGCTTACAGGCAACAAAAAAAAGTGCAGTAAGCGCAAAAAAGAAGTAGCGGTGTATTTTAGTTGGTTTCATAATTTTTTCTTCAAATTTAAAAAGAATGTTCTTAATCTATATTCAGACAGAAATGAAATGAATCAAAAAAATCCTGTCAACTATTAAAAACGAAAAAGTTCGAGGTTTATTGTACCGCGAACTCTAACTAAGGGATCAAGTTTGAAAACTTATTTATTTTTTCTTTTTGTCTTTCTTATCGTCTTCTTTTTCTTCAGAAGCAGCTTCTTTTTCTTCTTTTTTCTTTTTCTCTACTTTAAGCGCTTTGTCTTTTTCAAGTTTCACTTCGTCGGCCTTCAATTTTTTCAAATCTTCCTTCTGTTTCAATTGATCAGCTTTCTTTTTTTCTTTGGCTGCTTTTTCTGCAGCCTTATCTTTTGCCGCTTTAGCCTTAGCCATTTCCTCATCGTCTGCAGCTAACGTTTTCTCATCTTCAATAAGGGTAGCTTCATCAACTTTGATTGCTTCTTTATCCGCTTTAATTAATTCCTTTTTTGCTTCCTTGCTTTCAATTTGATTGAAAGACCAACTAGAAATTAAAATGAAGCAAGCAAATAGTAATGTCGTTTTCATAACTGTAAGTATTAAGTGTATTTCAATAAATATAGTAATTTAATTGAAAAAACAACACTAATTCACTTATAAAAATTCATTTCATCAATGTATTTCAAAACTTCTGGGGTTAAAAGATATCGAACGTCTTTTTGCTCTTTAATTGCTTTACGTATGTATGTTGAAGACAATTTTAACAAAGGAAGATCAGAGCAATAGGTAGCGTTAGGATAACGGCTTAATAAATCGTCAATAGAAAATGACGCATCAATGGACGCTAACTGCTCGGAGTGGGTCATTGCACGTGGATAAATGTACAAGCTATAATTTGCAACAATTTGTTCGTAGTTTTTCCATTTGTCAAGCGTCAACAAATTGTCTTCCCCCATAATTAAACTGAAGGTATGGTTTGGGTGTTTTTCTTTCAAATACACCAATGTGTCAATGGTATAATTTGGTTTTGGGAGTTTAAATTCAATGTCTTTTGCAACCAATTTCGGATGATCTTCAACGGCAATATTCACCAAGGCCAATCGGTGATAGTCTGCTAACAAGGTTTTATTTTGCTTAAAGGGATTTTGGGGAGTAACAACCATCCAAACTTGCTCCAAATCTGTATGATTCACCATATGATTCGCAATAATTAAATGTCCGATATGAATCGGATTGAAGGTCCCAAAAAATAACCCTATTTTCATTGATTTTTCAAAAATTGAGCAACAAGTTCTTCTGCTTTTTGACAGGCAACTGATAGTTCATTATTTTCCAAAATAACATCAAACGCTACTGACTTTGCTAATTCATCTTTAGCTTTTGCCATACGCATTTGAATTTTCTCTTCAGATTCAGTGCTTCTTGAACGCAATCTCCGTTCCAATTCCTCGTAAGAAGGAGCTTGCACAAAAATTGCCAATGCGCGTTCACCCAGTTGTTTCTTTATATTCAATGCACCAACCACATCTACGTCAAAAACAACAATCTTACCAAGACTCCAAATACGCTCCACTTCTTCTTTCAATGTACCATAGTAATTGTCAGCATACACTTCTTCCCATTCCAAGAATGCCTCCTCTTTAATCTTCTGCTGAAATTTCTCCACACCTAAAAAATAATAGTCTTTCCCGTCTACTTCAACACCTCTGGGTGCACGACTACAAGCAGAAATAGAAAAAGCCAACATTGAATTATGATCTAACAAATGTCGAACAATCGTAGTTTTACCTGCGCCAGAAGGAGCAGAAAACAAAATGCATTTTCCTGTATTTAAATCAGTTGCCATCTATTATAATGTATTCAAAACTTGTTCTTTAATTTTCTCTAAAGCATCTTTCATTTGAACAACAATTTTTTGTAATTCAACATGATAACTTTTACTTCCTAAGGTATTTATTTCTCGTCCGATTTCTTGCGTGATGAATCCTAATTTTTTACCCGCATTCGCTTCGTTCATTGTCTCTATAAAGTAGTCCAAATGGTTCTTTAAACGCATTTTCTCTTCTGAAATATCAAGTTTCTCTATGTAAATAATTAATTCTTGATGAAACCTATTTTCATCAAAACCATTCGGTACTCCATCTTCCAAACTTTTCTTGATCCGTTCTTTGATTGACTCAATTCTAATGTTTTCGTAATCATCAACTTGAGTTAACAAAAGAGAAATATCATCTATCCGAGCTGTAAACTCTTTTTCTAGTGCAACTCCTTCTTGTCTTCTGAAAACATTTAAATTATCACAAGCTTGATGAATCAAATTATGAACAAAATCAAGTTCTTCAGGAGTAATACCTTCTTTTGATTGTACTAAAATTTCAGGCATTTTTAATATTAGCGACAAATAATCATTTGTTTGAATACCAAGTAACTCATCTGTAGCTTTTAAATCTGCAAAATATGCTTTCGCGAGCTCTTTGTTTACTTCAACACTTTTAGCTGTCCCCGTTGACTCCAATTGAATTTGGACTTCAATTTTACCTCGCTCTAACTCTTGACCTATGTATTGACGAAACTCTAATTCTTTCTCTCTGTAGACAGAAGGAAGTCTCACAAATAAATCTAACGATTTACTATTCAAAGCCTTGACTTCAACACTTATTTTTTTTTCTTGATAAACCCCTGTAGATTTACCATAACCTGTCATTGAATGTAACATCCTTATTTTTTTGATAAATTTAATTGAAAATACATTTGAACACACTTTTCGATTGGATATAATTAATAAAATAGATGTCTAGAATATCTAAATAGATGAACATGTGACCAACGATAATCTTTATTAAAAGGAAAAAACAAAAAAAATATCAACAGGAATACATTAAAATAGGAAGAACGAAATGCGATGGGGAAGTAAAAAAGAAAAATAGTAATTTTACACTTCAATTTATTCAACTTATAACAAAAGTAGATTATGTACGGTACAATGAAAGATTTTTTAACCACCGAGTTAAAAACAATTGAAGAAGGAGGTATTTTTAAAAAAGAACGTATCATCACTTCTCCACAAGGAGCAAGAGTTACAGTTTCTTCAGGAGATGAGGTTGTTATCATGTGCGCCAATAATTATTTAGGATTATCTTCTCATCCTGATGTAATCAAAGGAGCAAAAGATGCATTGGATACACATGGTTATGGTATGTCTTCTGTAAGATTTATTTGCGGTACTCAAGATATTCATAAAACACTTGAAAAGAAAATTGCTGAATTTTACGGAACAGAAGATACCATACTTTACGCTGCTGCATTTGATGCGAACGGTGGTGTTTTTGAACCTTTATTTGGCGAAGAAGATGCGATCATTTCAGATGAATTAAATCACGCATCTATTATTGATGGGGTGCGTTTATGTAAAGCAAAAAGATACCGTTACAAACATTCAGACATGGCTGATTTGGAAGCACAATTAATTGCTTCGCAAGCGCAACGTTTTAGAATCATTGTTACAGATGGTGTTTTTTCAATGGATGGCGACATCGCAAAAATGAATGAAATTTGTGATTTAGCAGACAAATACAATGCTTTAGTCATGACAGACGAATGTCATTCTGCTGGATTTATTGGGAAAACTGGTCGTGGTGTACCAGAATACCACAATGTAATGGACAGAGTGGACATCATTACAGGAACATTAGGTAAAGCACTTGGTGGAGCAATGGGTGGTTATACAACTGGAAAAAAAGAAATCATTGAAATGCTTCGTCAACGATCTAGACCTTATTTGTTCTCAAATTCACTATCTCCTGCAATCGTTGGAGCTTCTATCAAGGTATTTGACTTATTAAGTGCAACTACAGAATTGAGAGATCGTCTAGAATCAAACACGAAATACTTCAAAGAACGAATCATTGCTGCTGGTTTCGATATCAAGCCTGGAGATTCACCAATTGTACCAATTATGTTGTACGATGCAGCTTTATCACAACAATTCGCAGACATGTTATTAGAAGAAGGTGTGTATGCAATTGGATTCTTTTACCCTGTTGTAGCAAAAGGTGCAGCACGCATTCGAACTCAAATTTCAGCAGCGCATAGCATCGAAGATTTAGATAAAGCAATAGCAGCTTTTATCAAAGTCGGAAAAAAATTAAACGTTATTAAATAACTAATAATAAAACACATAAATAAAAACCGAGGAGTAATTCTCGGTTTTTTTAGTTTTTTTTCATTTCAGATTAAACTTTACCAACTAACCCTAGTCTTATGAATAGAAACAAATAAAAACAAAACGACTATGAAACGATTAATTTTAAGTGCAGCATTAATAATTGCAGGAACAACATTATTTGCTCAAGAAACATCACCAGAAAAACAAGCAGCGAAAGAAAAATTAAAAGCTGAAAAAACTGCCCTTGTTGAAAAAGGAGCTGCATTAAAAGAAGAAAAAGCAAAGCTTTTAGAAGAGAAAAAAGCACTTGAAGCTGCTAAAGCTAGTGGAGACAAAGAAGCTATAAAAGCAGCGCGTGAAAAATTCAAAGCTGATAAAGAAGCGTTTAAATCTGAAAAAGCAGCCTTGAAAGAGAATCGCGAAAAGTTTAGAGCGGATCGAAAAGAGTTCAAAGAAAACCACGGAGGAGGTAAAAAAGGAAAATAAAAAGCGAATTTAGGCTGTCCAAACAGGACAGCCTCTTTTTCAAATGGCAGAATACAGCGACAACGAATTAATTGAAATGCTCCATTCGGACAATAGTTCTTATGGATTCAATTTATTGGTTAGGAAATACCAGAAACGCATTTATAACCAAGTTCGAAGAATGGTAGTCGATCACGATGATGCCAATGATGTTGTTCAAAATATTTTCATTAAAGTTTGGCAAAACATCGACAAATTTCAAGCGAACTCAGAATTATACACGTGGATTTATAGAATTTGCGTGAATGAATCACTTACCTTCTTAAAACGAAAAAAAACAAAATTCTTTTTACCCATCGTTGATATAGAAAAAGAACTATCGGGTAAATTAGATGGTGGTAGTTTTACCGGTGATGAAATTGAACGAAAACTACAAAAAGCATTATTGAAACTTCCTGAAAAACAAAGAATTGTATTTAA
>CALPOI020000117.1 GCA_943325145.2 Candidatus Planktophila lacus
ATAAACAATTGTTGAATAGTTAGTTTATTGGCCGTTGTTCCTATCATTAGTGCTATATGTTCTACAATTGTTGCAAGTTGGTCCTCCAATGAAATAGTGTGTTTTTTTAGTAGTGGGAAAAAGTCTGTTTCAAACCATTCAATGCCAAGTGATTTAGCGGCTGATCTAGTATAATATTCAAGTGCATTCAATTCATTCAACAATTCATGATGTATTTTACCTTTACGTGCAAGCTCACCATTTTGATCATAGCTCAGGCCTATTTTTTGGATTAGATAGTTTAAAGGAAGATTTCCTGGACAAATATCGAAGGCTTTAATGGAATTATTATTTACATAAGAAATATTTGAAATCCCGCCAATATTTAGGAATCCATCTGCTAATTCGCCAAATAAAAGATGATCTCCGACAGGGACTAACGGCGCACCTTGTCCTCCTAATGCAACATCCTTGGATCTAAAATCATTTATAACCATTAAATTAGTTAGTGTTGACATGGTTTCTCCATTTCCAATTTGAATTGTAAATCCCTTTTCAGGCTGGTGGTAAACAGTATGTCCATGAGATGAAATAGCAGTAATTGATGATAACTCGATTGAGTATTCTTTTATAAATTTTTGGATGCAATCAGAAAATAAATGAGCGATTTCAATATCAAGTTGATACAATTCTAATGCTGAAAGTTGTATTGCATTTTTTAATTTTAATTGCCACTCTTTGGAATAAGGGTAAGATTTAGTAGTATGCAGAGAATAGTCCCATTTATTCGAGGTGAAGTTGTATGTACAGAAACTTAAATCGATTCCATCAAGTGACGTTCCCGACATTAGACCAATAATTGAAAAATGAGATGACATACTTTTTTTCTTTTAAATTTAGAATTTTTCTACGTTACAAATAAAAGTAATAAATAAAAAATAGCTGTATTTTTACAATCGTTATAAAATAAACTATTAAAATGAATTTTGAATTAACTGAAGAACAATTAGCGGTAAAAAATGCTGCTAGAGATTTTGCTCAAAATGTTTTAAAACAAGGAGTAATAGAGAGAGATCGTGATCAAAAATTTGCTACTGAAGAAATACAACAATTAGGTGAGTTAGGATTTATGGGTATGATGGTTGATCCTGCTTATGGTGGTGGTGGAATGGATACGATTTCTTACGCTATTGCAATGGAGGAAATTTCTAAGGTAGATGCTTCAGTGTCTGTTTGTATGTCAGTAAATAATTCATTGGTTTGTTATGGTATCGAGAAATTTGGAACAGAAGAGCAAAAACAAAAATATTTAGTTCCTTTAGCAACAGGAAAAAAAATAGGTGCCTTTTGTTTGTCTGAACCTGAAGCGGGCTCTGATGCCACTTCACAAAGAACAACAGCAATTGACAAAGGAGATCATTATGTGTTGAATGGGACTAAAAACTGGATTACAAATGGTTCATCTGCATCAATTTACCTTGTAATTGCTCAAACCAATCCAGAATTAGGACACAAAGGAATCAACGTTTTAATTGTTGAGCGTGGTATGGAAGGTTTTATAGTCGGAGCGAAGGAAGATAAAATGGGAATTAGAGGAAGTGATACACATACGTTGTTATTCAATGATGTAAAAGTTCCTAAAGAAAATAGAATTGGTGAGGATGGTTTTGGGTTTAAATTTGCAATGAAAACGTTGGCTGGAGGTAGAATTGGTATCGCGGCACAAGCATTAGGTATCGCAGCTGGTGCATTTGAATTGGCGTTAGCATATTCTCAAGAAAGAAAAGCATTTGGAAAAGAAATTTTCAAACACCAAGCAATTGCATTTAAACTAGCAGATATGGCTACGGAAATTGAAGCAGCTAGATTGTTAGTCATGAAAGCAGCAAAAGAAAAAGATTTAGGTTTAAATTACGATCAATCCAGCGCAATGGCGAAATTATATGCTTCTAAAGTTGCGATGGAACAAACGGTAGAAGCTGTGCAGATTCACGGTGGATACGGTTATGTAAAGGAATACCACGTAGAGCGTTTAATGCGTGATGCAAAAATCACACAAATTTACGAAGGTACTTCTGAAGTTCAAAAAATTGTTATTTCCAGAGGTTTGTTGGATAATTAATTGATTTTAAATCTAATATAAGTTTTTTTAGGTGGTGCTTTGTGATAAAAGCACCATTTTTTTTGAATTCTTTTATAACTAAAACAATTTTAAGACACTTGCAAAAGTTATAAATCGAGGCGGTTAAAAAATTAAACACAGGTTCCAATAATTATTGGAATTGCTCATTTAAATGAGGATGTTAAATTGTTGATTCAAAGATGAGTAAGTGGTGCAGAACATTCTTATTTCAATAAACAAATAGGAATAGCCTTATTAATCTATAGAAATTCTTTAATTGTTTCTAAGCCAATTCCTCTTGATGCTTTTAATAAAATCAAGGAATCTTTTATAGAAGAAGATTTTAGACGAGTAATAAGTGCGTCTTTTGATTTGAAAAAATGTAGTTTTGAGGAATCTATTTTCGTGGCAAGTGAATTAAAATTTTCTCCTATGAAATAAGTTTCAATATCTAATTGATTTATTTGTTCAATTACCTTTTGATGTTCAGATTCAGTTTCTTTTCCTAATTCAAACATATCACCAACAATAATTATTTTATTTGGGGAGGTCATCATAGAAAAGCTTTCAATTGAATTCTTCATACTTGAAGGATTTGCATTGTATGCGTCTAATAGCAGAGTATTGTGGGCTGTTTTTTCTATTTGAGAACGATTATTTGTAGGAACGTAATTTTTAATCGCATCATTTATAAGTTCCACTTCAATTTTAAAAAAACATCCAATTGTTATAGCGGCAAGAAAGTTGTAAAAGTTATATTGTCCAACCATTGTTGTTGATATTTCATCAGATTGGTATTTTTCTGATTCCCACTTTAATTTTATAAAAGGGGACATCGAAATTAATTTACCTTTTACAAAAGAGTTTTTTTGTGTAGAATAATCGTAATGTTGAATTTCTTGTGGAATTATTTCATTCAGAATTTCATCATCACTATTGTTGAATAATATTCCATTGTTAAATTTCACTGCATCGTATAATTCTTTCTTTGTTGTTAATACACCTTCAAAATTTCCAAATCCTTCAAGATGTGCTTTGCCAATATTAGTGATGATTCCGTGTGTTGGATTAGTAATTACACATAATTCTGAAATGTCGGAAAGTTTATTTGCACCCATTTCAATAACTGCAATTTCATGGGTTTTATTTAACGAGAGTAGGGTTAAAGGAACTCCTATATGATTGTTTAAATTACCTTTAGTTGAAAGCGTATTGTATTTTTTTTCAAGTACTGTGGCTATTAATTCTTTCGTGGTTGTTTTTCCGTTTGAACCTGTTATTCCAATTATTGGGATGTTAAATTTATCTCTATGGTATCTTGCAAGTTGTTGTAAAAACTCCAAGGAATTTGGAACATATATAATTGATGGAGATTTTTGACGTTCTATTTCATCTGTAATAACATATTTAGCACCTAATTCCAAAGCATTATCAACAAATTCATTCCCGTTAAAATTTGCACCTTTCAAGCAAATAAATAGACAGTCTTTTGTGATTGTTCTTGTATCTATGCAAACACCTGTTGTCTCGTAAAATAGTTCAAATTTCATAACATAAATTTTTACATAAAAAAAACCCATCTTTCGATGGGTTAAGATATTTATTTTTTTCCATTTTGTTTTCGCATCAACTTTCTTGTCTTGGCATTTTCATGTTCTGATTTTAAGCTTCTAGAACTACCTAAACGATCCATAGCACATCTAAAACCTAATGTAGACATTGATTTATCTTCATCCATGAATCTTCGTGTTCCTCCACCTAACCAATAAGCTCTGTCTTTCCAAGATCCACCTTTGTAAACTCTGGATTTATCTGATACTAATGTAGTAGGCCAAGATACAGTTGTTTTTTCATTTTCATTATAACCTTTTTTAATTTCGACACCATCTAAACCATACTGCTCGTATTCGTTTTGGTACATAATTAAGTTAGGGTCACGTGTAGCTTGATTGATTGCATTTTTTCTACTATTGTTATCGTAGTACAAAGAGCTTTCAATATCACCATCTAAGTAATCAATATAATCATCTTTACGATAGTTCAATCTTCCAATGTTTTCTTCTTCAGTAACATTTCTATATTTTAATTTACCTGGAGTATTTAAAATATAAGCTCCAAAACCATTTCTTAATAATGTTATTACTTCAAAATCGTATTCAGTACCTTCAGGACCTTTTCTTAATTCCTCTGCAAATATTTTGTCAAAAATTTCTGTTTGTACCAAGTTTGAGGCCTCAAAATCATATTTATCGTTTTTGTATTCGATTGCTTTATCAATAACAGAATTTATCTTTTTGATAATAGAAATTTCAATACTATCCTTCTTATTTCCATGAGATAC
Source organism: Candidatus Planktophila lacus (assembly GCA_943325145.2). GTDB lineage: Bacteria > Bacteroidota > Bacteroidia > Flavobacteriales_D > Crocinitomicaceae > CANHVK01. Next base: position 4,443 of record CALPOI020000117.1, read on the forward strand.
ATAAAACTGGTCAGGAGCATAACCTTTTCTGACTGGGTTTCTAGATTCAACATTTTGTTTTAATCCTTTAGGAATTATTGAATCTGTCAAATCATGGTATCCAGCTGAAATACGTTGATATCTTACTCTTTCAAATTCATTGATATATTCTTTCATACCATGAACATCATATGTGATTTGTTCATTTTTTGCAGCAATCACACCTTCATTATTCAATATTTTAGTAGTAAATACATTTCCTCTAAATGGTCTGAATTCATCAAAATCTTCGGATGAAAGAGGACGATATACATCCATTACCCATTCCGAAACGTTACCAGCCATATTGTATAATCCAAAATCATTTGGCCAATATTCATCAACTGGAGCAGTAGCATCATGTCCATCATTTAAATGACCAGATACACCCATTGCGTCACCTTTTCCACGCATAAAGTTTGCTCTTATCATACCTATGAATTCTGGTTGATCATTTCTTACCCAGTGATCGTTCCATGGATAAATTCTTCTTTCTGTATAATTTTCTTCGCCAGCATCAAGATTTCCAATCAATCCGAAGGATGCAAATTCCCATTCTGCTTCAGTTGGTAGCCTGTAACGAGGTAACATAAAGCCATCCTCCATTTTTACTTTTCTTGTTCCTTCGGTATTTGATGGATTTAAATCTGGTACTGATGCTCCACCTTCATGTTGTCCAGATAAATAAGATTCAGTATTAAATGTATTTTGACCAGTTGCTTCAGCGTTATATCCTTCAAGAATACCTTCTCTAACCAATATGTATTCATTTACACGGTCGGTTCTCCATTTACAATAGTCATTAGCTTGCAACCAAGATACACCTACAACAGGATAATCTCTGTAAGCAGGATGTCTTAAATAATAATCTACATATTTTTCATTGAATCCTAAAGGAGATCTCCAACATAGAGTGTCTGGTAGTGCATTTTTGTATACCATTGGGAATTCTGCATTATATGCTCTTGAAATCCAATATAAGTATTCTACCCAATGGAAATTTGTTACTTCTGTTTGATCCATATAAAATGAAGATACAGTAACTCTTGCAGCTCTGTTATTCCAATCATACATCACATCTTGTTCTGATTTACCCATTGTAAATGAACCTCCTTCAATAAAAACTAGACCCGGTCCAGTTTCTTGGTCATATTTTTCAACTTTTTGGAAACCTCCATTGTCTGAATTATTGTATTCCCAGCTAGTTGCATCTGAAGATTCTGTAGCACATGATTGAATCAAAAATATCAATCCAGCTATCCAACCTAATTTAGCAAGTGTTTTCATCATTTCCATATTTAATTTACTTACAAGCACAAATATATTTACTTAAACGTTTTTTGTAAAAAAAGTTACAAACTTTATTTTAAAATGAAGGACATGATAAACTTCTATAAGAAATTGGTTTTTCCTTACAATTTAAATTTATCCCCATTGAAACCTCGTGTGATCCACCTGAAACACCATTATTCAATTGGCTCACAGTAATATCATAACTATAACCTAATCTAAATGATTTTGTATTAACTCCAAATGAAACTATGAATGCATCTCTATTTCTATACCAAGCACCAAATGTTAAATTACCTTGTTTCACATATGTACCAATGTTCATCTCCATAAATCCTTTTTGGTACTGAAAAATAATGTTTGGCATTATTGATGAACCTTTTGAATATCTTGACGCTTTACCTAATTTGAGTTCAGTTCCAGCGTGAGCAGTAATTCTCATGTTTTGTATGGAGTTACCGTTAGTTATCAGAGATTCATTTGGTTGGTTTAAATGATGAGCAGAAATTCCAGCAAAGAATTTTTTGGAGAAACCTAAAATTCCGGCTGAAGCATTAAAAAATTGCTTTTGTGGGCTACCAATTTGATCATTTGTTGCATAAATGAATCCTTTTCTGGGGTCTATCATGTCACCAAAAGTTAGTTTTGATGCATCAATTCCTTTTTGAAAATATGCAGCTCTAGCACCAAATAAAACAGAAAATTTTCTATTTACCTTTAGATGGTAAGAATAAAATAAACCAGCCATTGTGGTGTTGATGGTGCCTTTTCCTTGTTGGTCATGGGTTACTAAAATACCAATTCCACCATTTAAACTTTTAACATATTGATCGTAAGAAAGACTGTATGTAACATAATTACCTGATAGGTTAGGCCATTCATTTCTGTAATTCATATTTAATCTTGGACACTTGTTGGAACCTGCAAATGCTGGATTTAGGTAGAGCGGGTTTGAGTAGAATTGAGTGAAGGTTGGGTCTTGAGCCTCAACGTTTAAGCTAAATGTTAGTACGAATAGTAAGATAGCTATGTTACAAATTTTTCTCATCCACATAATCATTTATGTAATTCTAGTGTTATTTAAAACACTTTTTAGGTTGACAATAATAATAATAATTTTTGATATTTATACTTTTTTAACCTAATAATCTGTTTTTTTTCTGAAACGTAAAGCATTTATTTTAGTTACAACTTGCTGAAATAATTTCATGTAACTCTTGAATTTCACATTCTTTATTGAACGAATGAATACAAATTCTGATTCTTTCTTCACCTAATTTTACGGTAGGAGGGAGAATCGGTTTTACTGCCATTTTTTTTGACTGAACTATTTTAGCAATTTCAATTGTAGAGTTTATATCTCCTATCGTTAATGTTTGTATCGGTG
>CALPOI020000118.1 GCA_943325145.2 Candidatus Planktophila lacus
CGCGAAAAATTCGATACCCCCTCCCGCTTGTAACATCAAGTTTTGTTTTTTTAATTTAATGAATGGATCTACAAAATTCTGAGTTTTATCAGCCATTGATTGTAAGTCATATGTATATTGAATACCACCTAAACAATACGCATCAAAATTTGTACTTCTTAATGTTCTTAATTGAAGCATTAAAGGAAAATCGAGATTTGAAGAATTAATTCTTTTTTCAATAGATTCAATTTTATCATCCACATCCTTTGAAAACGCTTGATATTTAATAACACGCTCGATAAACGAAAAAGTTGGCACAAATCGAAGTCTGACAATTGGAGTAAAACATTTTAATGAAACTACCATTCCAACTTGCGCACCAGGTAGCCTTTCGGTTACAATAGAAGTATAATTGTATTTAGAAAAAAGTGAAGGTTGAGTCACCAATAAAAAATTATTACTATTCAAACCTAACTGAACTCCAAAATGCAATAAACGAGCATCAAATTTTGAGTAATTTTCTGGTTTTTGAAGTTGTGCATTTACAGAATTATGATTAACGACAATGAACGTTAAAAAAATCAAACATCGTAAAAATGCACGCATCTTTAACAATTATTTATTTCCGTAATAAATAGTTGCTATTCCACCAGAAACAGGCAAAGAAGCAACATTTTTATACCCAACATTTATTAGTATTTCTTCAAACTGCTTTCCTTCAGGAAAAGCAGCTACTGATTCTGGAAGATAGGCATAAGCATTTGCATCTTTTGAAATCTTTTTTCCTAAAAAAGGAATAATTGTAGATGAATAAAAATGAAATAATTGTTTAATAGGAAAAGATTTTGGTTTTGAAAATTCTAGAATAATTAATTTTCCTCCAGGTCTAACGACTCTCAACATATCTGCAAGTCCTTGTTCTAAGTTTTCAAAATTCCTTACACCAAATCCAACAGTTAAAGCATCAAAATAATTGTCATCAAAAGGTATTTTTTCAGAGTCACCTAACCGCATAGAAATGACATGATCAATTTTTCTATTGCGCATCTTTTCCCTTCCTTTTTCAAGCATTCCCTCCGAAATATCTAGACCAACAATTTCATTTGGTGACAATGAAAGACTTTCAATAGCGAAATCACCTGTACCAGTAGCGATATCAAGAATTTTCGTCGGATTTAAAGGTTTCAGCAATTTAACCGCTTTTTTTCTCCATAATTTATCAATTCCAAGAGATAAAAAATGATTTAAGAAATCATATTTTGCAGAAATATTGTTAAACATTTCTGCAACTTCCTCTTTTTTTGACTTAGAAGCATCCCCATAAGGCTTCACTACTTTTCTTTCCATGACTGTCTATGAATTAGCTTCAAATTGTAACCGTTCTATTTCTTGCACTAACTGTTCAGGTTGTATACTTACCACGCCGCTTTCTTCACACACTAAACCTCCTGCCAAATTTGCATAAGCCGCGATTGTATCAATAGATAAACCTAAAGTTAGACACAAAGTTGCAACACTTATAACTGTATCTCCTGCCCCACTTACATCTGCAATTGTTCTTACATGAGCAGGAATGTAATATTTTTCAGATTTGGATTTAATAAAAACCCCATGTTCTGATAGCGTAACAAAAGTTATTTCGTTATTCAATTTATTTTCTAATTCTTCCACTGCAGCTTCAAAAAAAGATTTATTTTGAAAGTCAAATGTTACACCCAATCCTTCTTTTAACTCTTTCAGATTCGGCTTAAATAAAGTCACATTTTTATATGATAAAAAATTATCTTTCTTAGGATCTACAGTAGTTGGTATACCTCTGCCTATACACTCCTTAGTGATTTTATCAATCACCCCAGGCGTTAATACGCCTTTATTATAATCTTCAAAAATCAATGCGTCTACTCCAGAATCTAAAATTGAAATAACTTTAAGAACTAATTTTTCTTGCTCTTCAACACTTAATTCGTTCGTATGTTCTGAATCCACTCTTAATAATTGCTGATTATTTCCAAGAATCCTAGTTTTTACAGTTGTAGTTCTAGATTGACTTAAAATCAAACCACTAGCATCAATTTTGTTCTCAGCAAATAAATCCACTAAATCATTACCTGCTTTATCTTCACCTACAACAGCACAAATTATTGCTTCAGCGCCCAATGCTACAATATTCAAAGCTACATTCGCAGCACCTCCTAATCGATTTTCACTCTGTTTTAAATTAACAATTGGCACAGGAGCTTCCGGACTAATCCTAGTTACATTCCCAATTAAATAGGCATCTAACATAACGTCTCCAACAATTACAATGCGTTTTGATTTAAACGCTTCAAACAAGGTTTTAACCATAACTATTTTAGTTTCTCTAACGCAATAGCGATTCTATCCATAGCTTTTTCAAGAATTTCTTCTGAAGTTGCATAAGAAATCCTTAAACAATTTGGAGCGCCAAACGATTCACCACTCACTAAAGCAACCATTGCTTCGCTTAATAAATAAAGACATAAGTCGTGTGCAGTATGAATAGTTTTTCCATCAAAAGACTTTCCAAAAAACGCAGAAATATCTGGGAAAATATAGAAAGCACCTTCAGGTTTATTTGCTCTAACCCCTTTCATTTGAGCTAACTTATTTAATACTAAATCACGTCTGTTTTTAAAAGCTTTTTTCATTTCGTCTAAAACAGCAGGATCTGCATGCATAGCAGCAATTGCAGCGCGCTGAGAAATAGAACATGTCGCAGAAGTAAATTGCCCTTGCACTTTATTACATGCCTCTGCAATTAATTTTGAAGCGCCAATATAACCTAGTCTCCAACCTGTCATTGCCCAAGCTTTAGAAACACCATTTACTGTAATTACTTGATCAAAAATTTCTGGGAACTGAGCCAAACTTTCGTGTTTTCCAATGAAATTAATATGTTCATAAATCTCATCCGAAATAACTACTAAGGAAGGGTTTTCTACCAATACATTTGCTAATTCCCTTAATTCCTCCTTGCTATACAAGGATCCAGTTGGATTACAAGGTGATGAAAAAATCATCATTTTTGTCTTTGGTGTAATTGCTTTTCTAAATTGTTCAGCAGACATTTTAAAATCATTTTCAATCCCTGCCTCCACAATTACTGGTATTCCCTCAGCAATTTTAACAATTTCAATGTAAGAAACCCAATAAGGCGCTGGAATAATCACCTCATCACCAGGGTTAACACAACTTAATACTGCATTTGCAATCGATTGTTTTGCCCCAGTAGATACTACAATTTGCTCTTTACTATAGTTTAGACCATTGTCTCTCTTAAATTTCAAAGAAATACTTTCTCTCAAATCATCGTAACCAGCAACAGGTGTATACATCGTATAGTTTTGATCAAGAGCATCCTTCGCTGCATTTTTTATAAATTCAGGAGTATAAAAATCAGGCTCTCCCAAACTTAATGAAATAATGTCTTTGCCTGCAGCTTTTAATTCTCTAGAAATACGAGACATAGCAATAGTAGCTGACTCCTCCATTGCCATCAAACGATCTGATAAGTGTATCATTTATAAAATTATTCGTAGTAGTATACGCAAAACTAAAAATAAATCCACATCTAATTGACATTTGGATGAATGATTGAATGAATTTTGAAGTTTTATTTTCTAGAGGAGAACATATTTTTAACCTTTATAGTATTTTTACCGATAAATACAACTAGTAAATTGATGAAACAACCAATAAACAACTTTATCTTTTTAGTTTTTTTGATTGGATTACTTAGCACATTTCAAAGTTGCAAAAAAGACACACTATTCTCTTCATCAAACATTACCTTTTCAGCTGATACACTTGTATTTGACACTGTATTTAAGACTGAAAAAGCACTTAAAGATTTATTCAAAGGTTCAGGTGTTCAACAAGTTAAAATCTACAATCCTGATGGTAACCCTTTAAATCTTGATGAAATTGAGCTGATGGGAGGATCTGACTCTCCATTTAGATTAAATTTAGATGGTATCAGCGGAAAAAGCTTTACAAATAAGAAAATTGCAGGAAATGATAGTTTGTTCATGTTTATAGATATTCAACTTAATGTTCTAAATAACCCCTCTCAAAACCCAATCATTCGAGATTCAATTCGAGTAAAAACCAATGGTAAAAATCAATATCTTCAATTACTTGCATGGGGTCAAGACGCTTACTTCCATCATAAAGAAATAATTAAAAATTCAACTGAATGGAAAAACGACAAACCACACGTCATCATCGGGTATGCAATTGTAGATACTTCAGCAGTACTCGATGTACAACAAGGATGTAAAATTCATCTTTATAACAATTCCTTATTGTATGTTCGAAGAGGAGCATTAAATATGAATGGTACTTTAAATAATAAAATTATAGTTCAAGGTACACGTTCAGAAGCAAGTTATCAAAAAATCGCTGGTCAGTATTACGGAATCTATTTCCATGAAGCCTTACCTTCTAAATTCAATTATGCACATATAAAAAATGGAACATCTGCTATTCAGATATACAGTAGGAATGAAAATAGCAATTTAGCAACTTTAACAATTGAAAATACAGTCATTGAAAATAATGCAAGGTATGGCGTATTTTGTTTTGCAAATCCTATTGTTATCCTGAATAATACTTTATTATTTAAAAATCAACTTTACAGTTTTTTTGTCCTACAAGGAGCTGATTTTTCAATCAATCATTCCAATATTCTCGGTTACGGCCCTTCCTCTAAAGACAACACAGCATTTGCTTTAAAAAATTATTATACAAATCCTGATGATCAACTCACCTATATTTCTCCTCTAAATGGAACTATAAAAAATACCATAATTTACGGATATAAACCAAGTGAATATGTAATAGACACACTTCAAAACGATGGTATAAAAAACAACATAAAACTTCAAAATTGCCATATTAAATTTGAAAATCCATTTACAAACACGGCAGTTTCATTTAACACAGATCCTAATTTCATAAATATTAATCAAAATAATTTTCGTTTTAACTCATCTTCCCCACTCAATAACAAAGGGATTACAAGTTCGAACAAAGCGGACATTGATGGTAAAAAAAGATCAATTACTTCTCCAGACATTGGTGTTTATGAAATCGATTAATCAAATTATATAGTGCTTAAATATGAAATACAATCTATCTGAGATCAGCGAACTAATTAAAAACAGAAGAACTATTTACCCTGAACAGTTTAGTGGTCGTAAAATCCATAAAGAACAAATTGAAGTATTATTAAACAATGCGATTTGGGCACCAACACATGGAAATACACAACCTTGGAAATTTACAGTTTTTACAGAAAATAGCAAGTCAGAATTAAGTGATTTTCTAGCAAAAATGTATCTTAAAAAAACACCAAAAGAATTGCAAGATGATAAAAAACTTGCCAAGTTTTTGACCCGACCTCAATTATCCTCTGCTGTAATTGCAGTCTCATTAAAAAGAGATACAACGCATAAAATTTCTGAAATTGAGGAAATTGAGGCAGTAGCTTGTGCAATTCAAAATATTTTACTCAGTGCTACTGCATACGGAATCGGCTCTTTTTGGTCGACTCCAAAATTCATTTATGAAGTTGAAACCAATGAATTCTTAAGCTTATCAAACGAAGATAAATGTCTAGGATTCATATATTTAGGTTATCCAACTATTGATTGGCCACAACACCATAGAAAACCGATCGAATACATCACAGAATGGAGATAAGAAACTTTATCATTCTTTTATTTCTTTTTATTACTCATAAAGGTTTGAGTCAACCTAATTTGAACAATTCAACTTTTTTTGGCATTGAATACAAACCAATTATGGCAGGAGATTTTATAGCAAAATCTGAGACAAACTTGTCTTTAGGTAGTTTTACTACAAATTTCAAACAATTACTTGGCCATAGTTACGGTGCAAACATTCGTGTTTTAATTACACCTGGAATTAGTTTAGAAACAGGAATTCATATGGTTAGAAGAAATTATAACATTACATTTTTAGAATCTGAATCAAATCTCACATCCTCAAAAAAAATATCTTTTTACAATTACGACTTACCAATAATTCCTTACTTTTTCATAAAGTTATCTGATAAAATTTATCTCGCAAATGGACTTGGACCTTCTTTTGTATTTTCATTATCTGATGTCGCAACACAATCAGTTGCATCTAGTACCACCAAATTTATTGCTGAAGGTCGAAGAACACATCGTATTGCAATTGATTTAAGTGCAAATTTAGGTTTTGAATACCGTACAACTAAAAAAGGAATCATATATATTGGAGGAAATGCGCGCATACCCTTTGCTCCAATTTTTACCGTTGCAGGAATTTTAGAAACAATCAACACTCAAAATAAAAAGGTGGCAATTGGAAATATGAGTGGCACCTACATTTCATTCGATTTAAAGTATTATTTCCCTACAAACCAAAATAAACAAGAACCGATATTAAAAGGACCAATCGACTAAAAATGAATATACAAGAAATAACTAATCACTTAGAACTCCAACCACATCCAGAAGGAGGTTATTACAAAGAAACTTACCGAAGTGATGAAAGCTGTATTAATGGAACTCGTTCAATATGCACTGTTATCTACTTTTTACTCACTTCAGAAAACTGTTCGAAGTTTCATCGCATTCAAAGTGATGAAATTTGGTATTTTCATGCAGGAAGCCCACTAATAGTTCATACACTTAATTCTAAAGGCTATAACCAACATTTTGTTGGCAATAATTTATTGGCTGGGGAAACACCTCAACTATTGGTTCCGAAAAACACTATTTTTGGATCAACCGTAAAAGATGACAATAGCTACTCTTTGGTTTCGTGTTCAGTTTCTCCTGGATTTGAATTCAATGACTTTGAATTATTTAAAAAAGAAGAATTGATTTCACTCTATCCTGAACAAGAAAAAATTATTACCCAACTCACTTAACAATGGACAGCACATCATTGACCTTAGATGAATACTTTATGAATCGATGTATAGAACTCGCGTTGAAAGGGAGAGGTCATGTTTCACCGAACCCACTTGTGGGCGCTGTAGTTGTTGTTGATAATGAAATAATCTCCGAAGGATTTCATGAAAAATACGGTGAATCCCATGCTGAAGTAAATGCGATTAATAAAATAAAA
>CALPOI020000119.1 GCA_943325145.2 Candidatus Planktophila lacus
CTCCTGTTGTTGCACTTGAAAGATCAATGGATTCGTTTTTACAAACCGACGAATTCCCTAAAATAGGTGCCACTACAGGTCTACCAATTACTTGGATAGAATCACTTGTTGCTGAACAACCAGTGGTTTCACTTGTAAATGTAAACACTACTTTACCAGGAGTTTTTGCCCTAACAAAACCTATTGGATCTTTTGGTCCAGAGATACTTGCAATAATTGAATTACTGGAAGTCCAAGTACCACCAGAGGTAGGAGATAACTGCGAAGTTTCATCAACACAAAGTGATTTAATTCCATTAGTTGAAATCGTTGGTATTGATTTAACTTCGTAAAAACCACTCAATATTGAATCTTTTTTAAAACCATCAGGATCTTGAGGACATGTTCCTTTAGCAGTTACTGTATAATTAAAAAATCCGTCTGAAGCAGGAGTACCTGATATAGTTAATTGACCTGTACCATTATCGTAATTTGACTCCAAACCAATTGGCAACGGCAATGGACCTAAAGTGAGCAAATCGGTTATTCCGCCAGATTGATAAACAATTGGAATTAGTGGTTGACCCTTACAAATATTTTGTTGATCTAAACCGGAAGTTATTAATGTAACTTCATTATCAGAAATTTGAATATTTAGAGAGTCATCAAAATCAGGTTTTACTAAGGAAGGATCAGAAAGACTAAATTTAAACTTAAACGTACCTTTTTTAATAAAATTAGCATTTGAGGTAATAAAAAATCCGCCTTGTGTTCCACCAGATTTAATCTTAATTGTTTCAGTTATAACTTTAGAAAAACTCATTATATTGGTTTGTGTAACCGAGTCATAAACAACAAGAGTAACTAATAAACCAGATGGAGACTTAGGAATACCAGATGAAATATTTTTAATTCCTACTGTAATTTCAACATTGGAATCTCTACAAATATAATTTTCAGGTATAACGGAAATGATTTTAAAGTCGTTTGAGTTTTGAGAGAATAAACTATTTGTATTTAATAGAATAACTAACAAAAAAAACAACTTCAAAAAATTCAACTCTAATTTTTTAATGGTTAATATATTTTTCAACACATTCATAATTTTATATTTAAAACCGTAATATAAAATAATATAATTATTATTAAATAAACGAAAAGATTCAATTTAAGTTGCGACAGTAAACTGTAATCCAATATCAAATATAGGGCTTATTTCACAAACTGCAAATCCATACATATGGATGAATAGCAATTGGTTTAATCTCTAAAACCCTAATTGAATTTAAGTTAGTAATTTACCGAAACATTTTATTGTTTTTATTTGTTGCAATACCACAAAAACGGTATTTTTGTATCCATAATTTCACCTTATTTATATTTAGTCTAAATAAAATTAATTTAGAAAAATGATAGTAGTTACTGAAAATGCCAAAAAACAAGCATTACGTTTGATGGAAGATGAAAACAAAGTTGGATACTTTATTCGAGTTGGAGTTCAAGGAGGGGGTTGCTCAGGTTTAATGTACCAACTCACATTCGATAACATTGAAAAAGAAGATGATAAATCTTTCGAAGACAATGGTATGAGGGTAGTTGTCGACAAAAAGAGTTATTTGTATCTTGTTGGAACAACACTCGATTTCTCAGGAGGATTGAATGGAAAAGGATTTGTATTCCAAAATCCAAATGCAGGAAGAACATGTGGTTGCGGAGAAAGTTTCTCCGTATAATTTAAAAATACCTATGGGATATACAGAAAACGAATTAGCACAAGATTTACAAAACCAAGAATACAAATTTGGTTTCACAACAAATATTGAGTCAGATCAAGCACCAAAAGGATTAAATGAATCTATTATACGATTTATTTCTGCAAAAAAGGAAGAACCAGAATGGTTGTTAGAATTCAGATTGAACGCCTTTAAAACTTGGCAATTAATGTCTGAACCAACATGGGCACATGTTCATTATTCAAAACCAGATTTCCAAGACATTATTTACTACTCTGCTCCTAAACAGAAAAAAAAATACGAAAGTTGGGACGATGTTGAGCCAGAAATGAAAGAAACCATGAAAAAATTGGGAATTTCTATGGAAGAACAACAACGATTAACAGGTACTAATATTGCTGTTGATTTTGTAATGGATTCAGTGTCAGTTGCGACATCCTTCAAAGAAAAACTAGCGGAATTAGGGATTATTTTCTGTTCATTTTCAGAAGCAGTGAAAGAATATCCTGAATTAGTAAAAAAATATATGGGAACAGTAGTGCCAACTACTGATAATTTTTATGCCGCACTCAACAGCGCTGTATTTACAGATGGCTCTTTTTGCTACATTCCAAAAGGTGTAAAATGCCCGATGGAACTCTCTACCTATTTCAGAATCAATGAAGGAGGTACAGGTCAATTCGAAAGAACATTGGTGGTTGCTGATCAAGGTGCATATGTATCTTACCTTGAAGGTTGCACTGCGCCACAAAGAGATGAAAATCAACTTCATGCTGCAGTTGTTGAATTAATTGCATTGGACGATGCTGAAATCAAATATTCCACTGTTCAAAACTGGTATCCAGGAGACAAAGATGGGAAAGGGGGGATTTTCAATTTTGTAACTAAACGTGGGCTTTGCGAGAAAAACGCGAAAATATCATGGACACAGGTGGAAACTGGTTCAGCTGTAACGTGGAAGTATCCTTCTTGTATTTTAAAAGGAGATCATTCAATCGGTGAATTCTACTCAGTTGCGGTAACAAATAATTACCAACAAGCAGATACAGGAACCAAAATGATACATCTTGGAAAAAACACTAAGAGTACTATTATTTCCAAAGGAATATCTGCAGGTAAATCTCATAATTCCTACAGAGGATTGGTTCAAATCCACAAAAACGCTCAGAATGCAAGAAATTTCTCGCAATGTGATTCTCTTTTAATGTCTGACGAATGTGGAGCTCACACATTTCCTTATATAGAGTGCAAAAATAGCAGTGCAAAAATTGAACACGAAGCCACAACTTCTAAAATTGGTGAGGACCAGATTTTTTATTGTTTACAACGAGGCATCAGCGAGGAAAAGGCAATCAGTTTAATTGTAAATGGATATTGTAAAGAAGTATTAAACCAATTACCTATGGAATTTGCTGTTGAAGCTCAAAAACTTCTTGCAATTAGTTTAGAAGGTTCGGTAGGATAAAAAATGAAATTATATCAATAAATAAGATATCATGATAAAAATTAACGATTTACACGCGTCAATAGACGGAAAAGAAATATTAAAGGGATTAAATTTAGAAGTTAAAGCAGGAGAAGTACATGCGATTATGGGTCCAAACGGAGCAGGTAAAAGTACGTTGGCTTCTGTATTGGCTGGTAGAGAAGAATATGAAATCACTTCAGGATCTGTTGATTTTGACGGAAAAGATTTACTTGAAATGTCCACGGAAGACAGAGCAAGAGAAGGATTGTTTCTTGCATTTCAATATCCAGTTGAAATCCCAGGTGTTTCAAACATTAACTTTTTGAGAACTGCTCTGAACGAAATTAGAGAATACAAAGGAGAAGAACAAATCTCTGCTAAAGACTTTATGTCGATGGTACGAGAAAAATCTAAAATTGTAGAACTAGATGCAAAATTAGCTTCTCGTTCTGTCAATGAAGGTTTTTCAGGTGGTGAGAAAAAAAGAAATGAAATTTTTCAAATGGCAATGTTGGACCCAAAACTGTCAATACTTGACGAAACCGATTCTGGATTAGATATTGATGCGTTAAGAATTGTAGCGAATGGTGTAAACACATTAAAATCAAGTAACAACGCTACAATAGTTATTACCCATTACCAACGTTTATTAGATTACATTGTTCCTGATTTTGTGCACGTATTGTACAATGGGCGTATTGTAAAAACAGGTCCTAAAGAATTAGCATTAGAATTAGAAGAAAAAGGGTACGATTGGATTAAAGCTGAATTTGCATAAGTATGGAAACTACTATCACGCAAGATATACATCGAAGTAAATCATTAAGCGATTTTATTCAAAAAGTTGAATTAACAAATTTTCAACCGCTTTTTTCAGAACAAAAAAGAACTAACTCGTTCAAGTTATTGAGCCAACTTCAATTTCCTACAACTAAAGACGAAGCTTGGAAATACACTCGTCTAGGGAAAATCAGTAGTGGAAACTATCAGCTACAAGAGGGAACGAAAGAATCTATTATTTCTGAATTGATTGAAAATTTAGAAGGAACTATTCTTGTTTTTGTGAACGGAAAATATGCCATAGAACTTTCAAAAATTCATCCTGAGGTTGGTGTTTCAATCAGCCCAATTCATAGAGTTGATAAAGCTTGGTTGGAAGAAAATACATCTATTGGAAAAAATCAGGAAGAATTATTTCTTTTGTTGAATGATTATTTTGCTCAAGACGGAGTTGCAATTGAAATTGAAAAAAACACGCAATCAACCCAAACGGTTCAAGTACTCAATTATATTACAGAAAATAATTCACTTGTAGCAACTAGAAATGCAATAGTAATTAAAGAAGGAGCATCTATTGAGTTAGTGATGAGTTATTATGCTGAAAACGAAACAAGCAGTTTTTCATCGCATATAACTGAAATTACAATTGAAAATAATGCAAACTTCACATTGCATAAGATTCAAAATGAAAATTCGGCTAATTTAACGATAGCTACTGAGGAAATTAAACAAGGAAAAGATAGTACTATTACCTTACATACTTACACTTTGAATGGAGGATTAGTGAGAAATAATGTTTACGCTAATGTAAATGGACAAAACTCTGAATCTAATCTTTATGGTATCTACTTACTGAATGAAAAACAACATGTTGACAACCATACTACGATCGATCATCAAGTAGCTCATTGTCTTTCAAATGAATTATACAAAGGAGTACTTTCCGACCAATCAACGGGTGTATTTAATGGTAAAGTATTTGTGAGAAAAGACGCCCAAAAAATCAATGCTTTTCAATCGAATGCCAATGTCTTATTAAGCGACCTTGCAAGCATGAATTCTAAGCCAGAATTAGAAATTTATGCGGATGATGTGAAATGTTCACACGGATCCACAACAGGACAAATCGATGAAGAAGCAATATTTTACTTGCGTGCAAGAGGAATTTCTGAAAAAAATGCAAAACTATTAATGATCGATGCGTTTATTGGAGAAGTCATTGAAAAGAACACAAATAGTCTTGTTAAAGATAAGATCTACTCCCTTTTACAGAACAAGCAAGAGCAGTTGTAAAACAACATTCGTTTGTGTTGAAAGAATCAATTATAACGAGAGGACAAATATTAAACTCACTGAATAAGTGATGATGAAAATGGAAGAACGATTAGACAAACTACTTATTCAAAGACAATTAATCTCCTCAAGAGTAAGAGCAGAAAAAATAATAATTGAAAGTGGTGTATTGGTAAATGGAAAACTGATAACTAAACCTGGTAAAAAGATTCCGACTGATGCAGCAATCGAATTACTTGAGGAAGAAATACCTTGGGTTTCAAGAGGAGCTTTAAAATTATTAAAAGCGCTGGACTATTGGCCGATTGATATTGAAGATAAAACAGCAATCGATTTAGGGGCTTGTACTGGTGGATTTTCTGAGGTATTATTGAGTAAGAATTGCACTAAAGTTTACAGTGTAGATGTAGGAACGAATCAACTCCACCCACGTATTAAAGAAAATAATAGAATTGTTGATTTACAACAAACCCATGTTAGAGAATTAACAAACAATTTAATACCAGAGTTAGTAGATTTGATAGTCATTGATGTGTCTTTCATTTCATTGGAAAAAGTACTACCGTTTTTACATCCGTTCATCAAACCAAATGGAAAGGTAATTGCTTTAGTAAAACCACAATTTGAAGCAGGCAAAGAAAATGTTCCTAAAACGGGGATTATTAAAGATACCAAAATACACCTAGAGGTAGTAGAAAATGTTAAAAAGTATGCATTAATGAGCAATTTTAACTACCTAGAGCACATAGACTCACCAATATTAGGTGGAGATGGAAACAAAGAATTTTTGATGTTACTTGAAAAATAATTAACTATGGAAAAAAATCTCACAAGAAAATTTAATGTACGAGAAATTAGAGAGGACTTTCCTGCACTCAGACAAACCGTCTACGGAAAAAATTTAATTTATTTCGATAACGGAGCTACATCACAAAAACCTCAAATGGTCATCGATGCCATCAATAAATATTACTCAAAAGACAATGCAAATATTCATCGAGGTGTTCACCATTTAAGCCAAAAAGCAACTACAGAATACGAAGCTGCACGAACAATAATTGCGAAATACATAAATGCAACTTCAACACACGAAATTATCTTTACAAAGGGTACTACTGATGGAATTAATCTTGTAGCTAGCTCATTTGGTGCATTACTAAAAGCTGGAGATGAAATTATAATCTCTGCCATGGAACACCACTCTAACATAGTACCATGGCAAATGTTGTGTGAACGTGTTGGTTGTGTATTGAAGGTAGTACCAATATCAAAAAAAGGAGAATTACTTTTTGAAGAATATGAAAAACTACTTAATAAAAACACAAAACTTGTTTCGATAACTCACATTTCGAATACGTTAGGAACTATAAACCCTATTAAAAAAATCATTCAAAAAGCACACGAAGTTGGTGCTAAAGTTTTAGTAGATGGGGCGCAAAGCATTCAACATGCACGGATTGATGTGAAGGAACTAGATTGTGATTTCTTTGTATTTTCAGGTCATAAAGTATTTGGGCCAACAGGAATTGGTGTATTGTACGGTAAAGAATCAATTCTAAATAAAATGCCCCCATACCAAGGAGGCGGGGACATGATTTTAAAAGTAACATTCGAACGCACAACCTACAACGAACTTCCATTTAAGTTTGAAGCAGGTACACCACATATAGCTGGAGCAATCTGTTTAGGGAAAGCTTTTGAATACCTACAACAATTTGATTTGAAGGATATTGAAAAGCATGAACTCGAACTAGCAGACTATGCAAAAGACTTGTTGTTAACTTTTGAAGGACTTCATCTTATAGGGGATGCAAAAAACAAAACTAGTGTAGTCTCTTTCATTGTAGATGGTATTCACC
>CALPOI020000120.1 GCA_943325145.2 Candidatus Planktophila lacus
AATGGAATCCAACACATAAAATCACATCTAACAAATGGAGCAGATGATTATTCAAAACTTAATCAGTGGGATCGTTCAAAATATCTAAATATTTGGGTTGTAAAATCAATTGGAAATGGTGCTGCAGGTTACGCCTATTTCCCTACAAGTGAAGGAATCCCATCTTACAGATTTTTTGCAGATGGTATAATTATCAAACATAATTATATAGGAAGTATCGGAACATCAGATGAAAACAGTTCAAGAGCTTTAACACATGAAATTGGACATTACCTAGGACTTTATCACGTTTGGGGACCAGGAAATGATCCTGAGGTAGCATGTGGAGATGATTTTATCTCAGACACTCCAGAAACGAAAGGATACAGAAGTTGTCCAAAGCCATCAATTTCAAATCCTCAGTCATGTTTTGAAAATCAAACATTGTTTTATAGTTTAGATAGCATAAAAATGAATTTTAATTCATTAGTTGATATCACTCCATTACCGAACATTCAAAAAATAAACCAATTTCCATTAAGAGCAAATGGTGTTTCAAAATCCTCATCAACTTCTAAATCATTTGGATTTACTTCGTGGTCAGTAGGTGGTAAAAACAATGACACTGTATCTGGTAATCAGACTGGGAAAATTGATTTGAATAAATACTATGAATTTAAAGTTAATCCCACAACTGGCAATTTATTAGATATTTCAAAATTTAATTTCAAGGTTGGAAGAAATGAAACTGGAGTAAAAAACATTGTAATTAGAAGCAATAAAGATGGTTTTACTACTAATCTACCAATTTCAGTTCAAGGAATACCTTCGCCTACTGCTAACATAGATTTTACATACGATACTGTAAAATGTATCAATGGTCAAAACCCAACACCAAAATTATCGGATAACTTTACTCCGGGAGGTTTATTCTCTTCAACAATTACAATCAATCCAACATCTGGGGAAATTGACTTAAGTAAAGTACAGCCAGGAAATCATACAATTACTTATACATTGCCAAAAACAGAACTTACAGGAGAATTAAAAAAATCGACAACAATTATTATTGAAAACTATCCTGTTGCGAATGTGAGTTATTCAAAAAATACTCATTGTCAAGTAGGAAAAATTTTCCCAACAATCTCTGGTATACCTGGTGGTATGTTTACATCAACTGAAGGATTATCATTACAAACTGAAACAGGTGTAATTGATCTTTCTAAATCAAATCCTGGATCATATGAAGTAACATATACGCTAAACCAAACAGAAGAATGTCCTACAGTTATTAAAAAAACAGTTATAAATATCACCCCAAATACTATTGGATTAACAAGTTTAAATTACCCAAGCATATTATGTAAATCTTCAGGATACTACAAACCAAATTTTGGGGTTAATTTTACAAAAGGTGGAGTATTTAGCTCTAATAAAAAAGGATTAGAAATTAATCCTTTAAATGGTGAGATTGATTTAGCAAAATCAATCAATAGTTCTTATAAAATTTATTATAGAATTGACTCAACAACATGTAATAATAAACAAAAATTAGATTCGGTTACATTAGTTGTTAAAACAGGAGCAGCTTCATCTTTTAAATACTCAAGTAATGTATTTTGTCAGAAAAACAAGTTAAAACCAGTAATTACTGGAAATCAAAACGGAACATTCTCTTCTTCTAGTGAAGACTTAAAAATTAATAGTAATTCAGGAGAAGTGGATTTTTCAACAAGCAAAACTGGAAATTATGAATTAACTTACACAAGCAAAGATGCTGACAATTGTGAATCTAAAATTACTTCAATGATTTCGATAATTGATACACTTCAAGATTTCAGTGGAGTTGTAAGTTACCCAACAAAAACATGTAATATTGTATCAAACTTAACCCCTTCATTTAAATCAACCATTAATGGTGGTCTATTTAGTGCAAACAACAATCTATCAATTAATCCAACCACAGGAGAAATTGATGTCACAAAATCAAAACTTGATTCATTAAGATATAAGATAACATACTCTTTAATCACGCAATGTAAAACATTAAAAGATTCAGTGACGATTGTTTTAAATAAACCAACTAAAGTTTCTTACACTTTATTAAACAATCAAAAAGGAGAAATTAGACCAACAATTATTGGTAATAATAAAGGTAAATTCTTACCTGTTACAGGATTAAATATCGATACAACAGGAAAAATTGATTTATCAAAAAGTGCATCAGGGAAATACACAATAAATTATCAATTAAAAGGAAATGCTTTTTGTAATGATACCATTATTAAATCCACAACTTTTATCTTAACACCAAATTTGAGGATTGCAAAAAATGAATTGATTTTCACAAATGATACAGAACAAAAAGCAGTTGTTATTACGGATTTAGCTAAAAACTTCACGGATTTAAGAACAAAAGATACGCTAAAACTAAGAATATACGGATGGAATGCTGAAAATATTTCAGGTTCTATGGAACTTGACTCTATCTCAGTAACTACAAAAATTGGAACAGTAGAAAACATACAAAATTACATGGAGTACTCTTATTGTTCAAACATGTTTACAAAAGAACAAGCTTCAGTTATGTTAGCAAACTTAACTAGCCCTATTAGTAATCGTAAAAATCTTTCAACAACAACGAATTTAACAGCTACAGGAACAGATTACGATAGCAAAGAAATTGATTTTAATAAAGTTGCGACTGCTAAACCAAAAGCTGATTTCAGAGTGGTTAGAAAAATAGAACCTAATGCAGAAGGTACATTTAGAAATGTTTGTGTTAATTCACAAGTAATCTTCAAAGATCAATCTTGGAACTCAATCGTTACAAAAAGAACTTGGAGATTTCAAGATGGTACACCTGCAGTTTCTAATGAAAAGGAACCAATAGTAACTTTTTCTACACCAGGATGTAAGAAGGTAACTTTGATTGTTGAAAATGAAAAAGGAATTGATTCATTGTCAATCGAAGATTATGTTTGTATTGGCTCTACAACAACTGACAAAAAAACGATGTATGAAAATTTCGAGAATTTAACTCAAGACAATTTAATTTTACGAAATGAAAGTAACGATTTACCATCATGGAAATTAGTAACTACAAGCTATGATAATAAGGCATTAAAATTAAACAACTATGATGTAAGCACAACTAAAGAGTATTTTGCTACACAACGTTTAGGAGGAAGCAAAGATGTTATAATTACTCCTGCTATTGATTTAACAGCAACGTCAAACACAGAGTTACATTTTAATTATTCTTTCGCTACAAACACATTTGACGATGCTCAAATTACAGACGAATTAAAAATATACAAATCTACTAACTGTGGTGAAAGCTGGTCTTTATTAGAAACAATTAATAACAAATCTGCACAAAAAATTGCAAATGCGGGTAATTCAAGCGGTAAGGACTTTACTCCATCAGGAAATCAATGGGAACATTTCTTTATTCCTAGAGACAAACTTAAAATCACAAGCAATGACACTAAAGCAATGTTTAAATTAGAATTCACTGCTTCAGATTTTGCAAATAATATGTATATAGACGACATTACATTAAGAGGTCTTTTAGAAATTGAAGATAGCCCTTTATCAAAAATGGATTTTGAAATCTATCCAAACCCATCAGATAGAAATGAAGGAATAACAATCAATTTTAAATCAAACAATGAAGTAATAACTTTTGAACTTATTGATTTACAAGGAAAAATCATAACAAAAGAAACTACATCAAATTCAACTGTAAAACACACATTGAAATTAAACGAAGATTTAAAAGCAGGATGTTATTATCTTAATATCAAACAAGGTAAATATAACATGACTAAAAAAGTTGTGATTTTATAAGATCTAAACTTAAATATTCTATAAAAGAGGCTGTCTTGAATAGACAGCCTCTTTTTTGTTAAATAAAATGCAAAAACAAAAAATCAAATAATGGTTAATCAAAATTTCAGACGAAATTATTTCTGTACATAGAAATTATTAAAAGTGTATGAATATATAGCAACTTCATTCAAATATTCAATCTTTATAGACACATTATTATTACATATATGTATTAAGTATAGAAACAAATAAAAACATCAAGCGAGAAAAATTGAACTAAAATATAATGAAATAAAGTAAACTCTAAATATGTGAAATAATTACAGAAATATTGAATTTACGATATTTTATATAAAGAAGAAAATAAAAATTAGATTAGAGAATAAACAAACAAAACCACTAAAAAAACAACATTATAATGCTATTTCAAAGTGATTAATTTAATTTCACAATGTAAATCAATAATTGTATAACAATTCAATATAAAACTTCTAGCAATAAAAAAAGGCTGTTTCAAATATTTGAAACAGCCTATTGAACAATTAATTGATTAAATCAACAAAAATGTATTCTTATTTTTTATCTTGAACTTCTTCAAAATCAACATCAGTAACCTCATCAGCAGAATTTGAGTTTGTAGAATCTTGATTTGTTTCAGATGAAGCATTACCTGCATTGTACATATCTTGAGACGCAGCTTGGAAAACATTATTTAAACGTTCCATTGCAGCATCAAGATTTGCAATATTTTTCGCTTCAAATTCAACTTTAAGAGCGGCTAAAGCATCTTCAATTGGTTGTTTTTTATCAGCCGGTAATTTATCACCATATTCTTTCATTTGACGTTCAGTTTGAAAAATTAAAGAATCAGCTTTATTGATTTTTTCAATTTCTTCTAACTTACGTTTGTCAGCTTCTGCGTTTTGTTCTGCCTCAGCTCTCATTCGTTGAATGTCTTCATCACTTAATCCTGAAGAAGCTTCAATTTTGATAGATTGAGATTTACCTGTTCCTTTGTCCTTAGCGGAAATATGCATAATACCATTCGCATCAATATCAAAAGTTACTTCGATTTGAGGAACACCTCTTTGCGCTGGCGGAATATCAGTTAACTGAAAACGACCTAAAGACTTATTATCGTTAGCCATTGGACGCTCTCCTTGAAGTACATGAATATCAACTGATGGTTGATTATCAGACGCTGTAGAAAAAGTCTCTGATTTTTTTGTTGGAATTGTTGTGTTTGCATCAATCAATTTAGTCAGTACACCGCCCATTGTTTCAATACCTAAAGACAACGGAATAACGTCTAATAATAAAACGTCTTTAACTTCACCAGTTAATACACCTCCTTGAATTGCAGCACCTAAAGCAACAACCTCATCAGGATTTACTCCTTTAGATGGTGCTTTACCGAAGAAACGTTCAACAGCATCTTGGATAACCGGTATACGAGTTGATCCCCCTACCAAAATCACCTCATCAATATCACTTGGTGATAAACCAGCGTTACTTAATGCAGATCTACATGGAGCAATAGTTCTCTCAACAATTGAAGCGATTAGTTGCTCAAATTTAGCTTTTTGTAAAGTTCTAACAAGGTGCTTTGGAACACCATCAACAGGCATAATGTATGGTAAGTTAATCTCTGAAGACGCAGTTGAAGAAAGTTCAATTTTAGCTTTTTCAGCAGCTTCTTTCAAACGTTGTAAAGCCATTGGATCCTTACGTAAATCAATACCTTCATCATTCTTAAATTCATCAGCCAACCAATCAATAATAACTGCATCAACATCATCTCCACCCAAATGAGTATCTCCGTCAGTTGATAATACTTCAAAAACACCGTCTCCTAATTCTAGGATAGATACATCATGAGTACCACCACCAAAGTCAAAAACAGCAATTTTTTTATCTGAACCTTTTTTATCTAAACCGTAAGCTAATGCCGCTGCAGTAGGTTCGTTGATAATACGTTTAATTGTTAAACCAGCAATTTCTCCAGCTTCTTTAGTTGCTTGACGTTGCGCATCATTAAAATAAGCTGGAACAGTCACAACAGCTTCAGTAACTTCATGTCCTAAATAATCTTCTGCTGTTTTTTTCATTTTTTGAAGAATCATTGCAGAAATTTCTTGTGGAGAATATTGTCTATCGTCAATTTTAACGCGAGGAATATTATTATCACCTTTTACGATTGTATAAGGCACTCTATCAGCTTCATTTTTTGTATCGTCATAAGTTGCCCCCATAAAACGCTTAATAGAACCAACAGTTTTAGTTGGATTAGTGATTGCCTGACGTTTTGCAGGATCTCCAACTTTACGCTCACCACCATCAACAAAAGCAACAATTGAAGGTGTAGTTCTTTTTCCTTCAGAGTTAGCAATAACCACTGGTTCATTACCCTCCATTACTGATACACACGAGTTTGTAGTACCTAAATCAATTCCAATTATTTTTCCCATTACTTGTATTATTTACAAAAGATTAATATTACTTCCATAATAGCAATCATTATGCCACACAAACTGAAAGAAAAACATCTGTCAAATTGTACTTTACACACAAAAAACGAACTGATTATTCTGACAATACGTCTTACAATCTGTCATATTTATGAACAAATGATGAAAAGAAACAAAAAGCCAAACCTTAATTGAATTAAAGTTAGTAAATTAGCTGACTAAAATAGTAAATGCAAATTATGTTAAAAGAAGTTTTTTCTAAATACAACAAATTATTTTTTCTCATAACTGATTTTATAGTTCTAAACGCCTCTTACACTTTATCAATTTGGTTTTTTATAAATTTTGTTTCCAAAAAGCACAACCTTGTTGATGAAAATTCATTGAAATTACTTATCTACTCAAACTTGATTTGGATTGTATTAATAAGAATTTTTAAGGGACATAATTCGTTACGATTTGAAACTATAGAAAAAAAGGTAACCCGTTTGGTTAAAATGATTATCACTTTTGTGCTCATCTTAACATTCGACTCTCTCCTTTTAAGAAATATTTCTATTCCGTTTAAGTTTATAGTTGTATACCTACTTTTATTTAGTTTTTTATCTGTTTTTTTAAGACTTGGATTAATAATATATCTCAAAAACATCAGAAGAAAGGGAATTAACGTTAAAAACATTGCAATAATTGGAATCAATCAAAACGCATTAGATGTGATAGAATTGTTTCAAAAAGAAGTAACATTTGGATATAATTTCA
>CALPOI020000121.1 GCA_943325145.2 Candidatus Planktophila lacus
CGAACAGTCTCTTCACCAGTTTTTGGATCAGTACCCGTAATCCCATCAACATCCATTGGAGAAGGTAAAATTTCCACTACCATATCCAACATTGCTTGAACACCTTTATTTTTAAATGCTGAACCACACATCATAGGTACAACTTTACCAGCGATAGTAGCAGCTCTTAATGCATCTAAAATTTCTCTTTCAGTTAATGAATTTGGATCTTCGAAGTATTTCTCCATCAAAGTATCATCAAATTCAGCAACTGCTTCCAATAACTCTTCACGTAGTTGACGAGCTTCATCAATGATATCAGCTGGAATTTCAATTTCTTTGAAAGTCATACCCATATCATGCTCATTCCAAACAATTCCTTTGAAGTTAATTAAATCAACAACTCCTTGGAAATCATCCTCAGCTCCGATATTTAATTGTAACGGTAAAGCGTGACTACCTAACATTTCTTTCACTTGTTTACACACGTTTAAGAAATCTGCTCCTGAACGGTCCATTTTATTAACGAAACCAATACGAGGAACATTGTAATTATTAGCTAATCTCCAGTTTGTTTCAGATTGAGGTTCAACACCATCAACAGCTGAAAACAAGAAAACTAAACCATCTAATACACGTAAAGAACGGTTAACCTCAACTGTAAAGTCAACGTGTCCTGGAGTATCAATAATATTCATATGATACTTTTGTCCACGATACATCCAATTTAATGTTGTAGCAGCAGAAGTAATGGTAATACCTCTTTCTTGCTCCTGCTCCATCCAATCCATTGTAGCACCACCGTCATGCACCTCACCAATTTTATGGTTTACACCACCATAATAAAGGATACGTTCAGTTGTTGTAGTTTTTCCAGCATCAATATGTGCTGCAATACCAATGTTTCTTGTAAATTTTAGATCTCTTGCCATCTTAATTAAAATCTAAAGTGTGAAAACGCTTTATTAGCTTCAGCCATACGAATAGTATCACCTTTTTTCTTGAAAGCAGCACCTTCTTCTTTAGAAGCAGCAATGATTTCAGACGCTAATTTACCTGCCATTGATTTCTCATTTCGTTTACGAGAATAACCAATTAACCATTTCATAGCTAAAGATTGTTTTCTCTCTTCACGAACTGGAGTAGGAATTTGGAACGTAGCTCCACCTACACGGCGACTTCTAACCTCAACACTAGGAGTAACATTTTCCAATGCTTTTCTCCATACATC
This sequence comes from Candidatus Planktophila lacus, assembly GCA_943325145.2. Classification (GTDB taxonomy): domain Bacteria; phylum Bacteroidota; class Bacteroidia; order Flavobacteriales_D; family Crocinitomicaceae; genus CANHVK01. Next base: position 1,211 of record CALPOI020000121.1, read on the forward strand.
AAGACCAGACTGATCTTCAACTTTAGAATCTACAATTTCAATTGCATCGTAAAAGATTTTAAACGCTAAAGTTTTTTTCCCATCATACATCAAATTGTTAACGAATTTTGTTACCACAACATCGTTAAACTTTGGATCTGGGAGGATTGGGTTTTTTTTGGCTTTTCTTCTTCTCATTTCTTGAAAGCTTTTAAATTATTTTTTCGCTTTTGGTCTTTTAGTACCATACTTAGAACGACGTTGAGTTCTACCCTCTACACCAGCAGTATCTTCAGCACCTCGTACGATGTGGTATCTAACCCCTGGAAGATCTTTTACCCTTCCACCACGTACAAGCACTAAAGAGTGCTCTTGTAAATTGTGTCCTTCACCACCAATGTAAGCATTTACTTCCTTACCATTCGTGAGACGAACCCTTGCTACTTTTCTCATAGCTGAGTTCGGCTTTTTAGGAGTAGTGGTGTAAACCCTTACACATACCCCTTTTCGTTGCGGGCAAGAATCAAGAGCAGCAGATTTGCTTTTCTTAACGATTGCCGTACGTCCTTTGCGAACTAATTGTTGAATAGTTGGCATACTAATAATTAAACATTTATAAATAAACTTAAAGCCCGAACACTTTTTCGGGTCTGTAAAGATACGACTTATTTTTAATAATACAAACTCAATTAAGCTTTTAAACATTATTTTGTTAAGAATTAAACTATTTTAAACACCACATTAATTATTCGAAAATCTTAAATAGTTACTCATACATTCACAAAATATAGATCAAAACTATGTACTTTTGTAGGTATGGAATATTTAAACGGACTCAATGAAAGCCAAAGATTAGCGGTTGAACAAATCGATGGGCCAATTATGGTGATTGCCGGGGCAGGATCTGGAAAAACACGTGTATTAACCTATCGAATTGCTCACATGATTCGACGAGGTATAGATCCTTTCAATATTATGGCGCTGACTTTTACCAATAAAGCGGCAAAAGAAATGACAGAGAGAATTGGATCAATTGTAGGGAATTCTGAAGCTAAAAACATAACAATGGGGACTTTCCACTCCGTTTTTTCGAGAATATTGAGATTTAATTCAGATCTACTTGGATATCCCACCAATTTCACGATTTATGATACTGCAGACTCTAAAAGTTTAATCAAAGACATCTTAAAAGAGTTGAATTTAGATGACAAAACGTATAAGCCGAGCTTAGTTCTTGGAAGAATCTCCTCAGCAAAAAACAACTTGATCTCCCCTGAAGCATATGCGCTAAATGCTGAAATTATTCAAGAAGATGCTCTGAGTAAAAGACCAGAATTATTCCGGATTTATCAAGCCTATTCTAACCGTTGCTTTAAAGCTGGCGCAATGGATTTTGACGATCTACTTTACCAAACTAATGTCTTATTAAGAGACTTTCCAGATGTCTTACAATATTACCAAAATAAGTTTAAATACATTTTAGTAGATGAGTACCAAGATACCAACTATGCACAATATTTAATCGTTAAAAAAATTGCTGCAGTTTATGAAAATATATGTGTTGTAGGAGATGATGCACAAAGTATCTATTCGTTTAGAGGTGCAAATATTCAAAACATCTTAAATTTTAAAAATGATTACCCAGAATTCAAGATTTTTAAGCTTGAACAAAATTATAGAAGCACAAAATCAATTGTAGAAGCTGCAAACAGTGTTATTTCCAAAAATAAAGATCAGATTCAAAAAAACGTTTGGACAGACAATATAATTGGTGAACCAATTTCCGTAATACAAACATTAACAGACAACGAGGAAGGAAAAGTTATCGCGAATAAAATTTTCGATCTTAAAAAAACAGAAGGTTTAAATTATAACGATTTCGCAATTCTTTACAGAACTAACAGACAGTCACGTTCTTTTGAAGAAGCATTGCGTAAACTAAATCTACCTTATAAAATTTATGGAGGGCTATCTTTTTACCAAAGGAAAGAGATTAAAGATGTCCTTGCTTATTTTCGTTTAGCAATCAACCCTCATGATGAAGAGGCTTTTAAACGCGTAATCAACTACCCCAAAAGAGGGATAGGCAAAACTTCCATAGAAAATTTAATCATAGCCGCTAACACTTTTCAAAAAAATATTTGGGAAATCATCAACAATTTCCACACATATCCAGTTGCAATAAACGCCCCAACAAAAACTAAATTAGCTGAGTTTGCAACGATGATTAAAAGCTTCAATGTACAACTTGATCAACAAAGTGCTTACGATATTGCTTTTCATATCGCAAAATCCTCTGGCATACTTAAAGATTTATATACCGAAAAAGACAAAGGTCCAGAAGAAGTTGAAAGATATCAAAATGTGGAAGAATTATTAAGTGGTATCCGCTCGTTTTCATCTCAAAAATCAGAAGATGAACAAAAAACATTACCTGAATTTATGTCTGATGTAGCTTTACTTACTGATGTTGATAAAGAAACAGAGGATGATAAAAACAAAATAACTTTGATGACAATACATTCAAGTAAAGGTTTAGAATTTCCTCATGTATTTCTAGTTGGACTTGAAGAAAATTTATTCCCGTCTCAAATGGCACTTAATACGCGAAGCGAACTTGAAGAAGAACGAAGGCTTTTTTATGTTGCTATTACAAGAGCTGAAAAAAGTTGTACCATTTCATATGCAAACTCACGTTTTGTTTTCGGATCTCTTAACTCTAGTGAACCGAGTAGATTTATATCAGAAATCAACAAAGATTATCTTAAATTTGAATCACCTTATCAAAATCAAACAGGGGGTAGATCATTAAATAGCCGTTCCACTTTTTCTTCGAATGACGAAAACATACAAGGCATGCGTAAGTCTATTTCAACTTCAGCTAATCTAAGATCATTATCAGAAGTAATTAATAACAAAACTACCACAAATAATGGACTATCAACTTCATTAAAGGTTGGATTCAATGTAAGTCATGATTTATTCGGAAAAGGAAAAGTAATTAAAATTGAGGGAGCTGGAGATGAAAAAAAGGCAATCATATTTTTCCCAAAAGAAGGATCTAAAACACTGTTGTTAAAATTTGCAAAACTCACTATTTTAGAATAAACTATTCTAATTATTACACATAAAAAAAGGTGCTAGAAGCACCTTTTTTTATGTGTAATTGAAACATTAATCTCTATTACCTAACAAACGTAATAAAGTTAAAAACAAATTGATAAACAATATGTACAACATTAATCCCCCAATTAATGCCAATTTATTTCGTTGTACATTTTCTAGACCAGGTTCTTCACTAATATGTTTTAATTGTTGCATTTGATAAGCTGTCAAACCTGTAAAAACAAAAACACCAATGATTGAAATAATGAAATCCATAGTATCACTTTTCATAAAAATGTTTACGATACCAGCAATAAAAATACCGATGAACAACATGTATAACATACTTCCAAATTTTGTTAAATCTGTTTTAGTTGTATAACCAAGAATTGCCATCCCTGCAAAAGCACCTGCAGCCACAAAAAATGTTGTAACTATTGAAGCTATAGAATATACAAGAAAAATGGTACTTAAACTCAACCCCATTAAAGCTGCATAAAGTCCAAACAAAATAAAAAGTGTCATTAGGGAAAGTCTGTTGTATGCCATTTGAATTAACAAACCTAAACCAACGGGAGCAAAAGCAACAACATAAAATAATCCTGATATTTTTCCTTCAGAAGTGACAAAATATTCTGTAACAAACTCAGGAGTACCGCACATATATGCAATGGAACCCGAAATCCCGAGTGCAACAAACATGTATGTATAAACATTCACAAAAAAATCAGTAGACATAGTTCTAGAATTAGAGCTATATTGTCTTTTGTTCAATAAATTTTCTAACATAGTTTTAATTAATTTAATTTTGCTTGGACTAAATTAATAAATTCTTTTCTAGTTGCGTCATTATTTAAAAAAAGACCTGTAAATGCACTTGTAGTAGTCACTGAGTTTTGCTTTTGAACCCCCCTCATTTGCATACACATATGAGAACATTCAATTACAACAGCAACACCTTTCGGTTGCAGCGTCTTTTGAATACAATCTCTAATCTCAATGGTAAGACGTTCTTGAACTTGAAGTCTTCTTGAAAAAGCATCCACAACCCTAGGAAGTTTACTCAAGCCTACAATTCTTCCATCAGGAATATATGCAATATGCGCTTTACCAAAAAAAGGTAGCATATGATGCTCACACATAGAATAAACTTCAATGTTTTTAACAATTACCATTTCTGAATATTCTTCCTCAAACAAAGCGCTTTTAAGAATTTCCTCTGGATCTATTTCATACCCATGTGTTAAATACTGAAGTGACTTAGCAACCCTTTCAGGAGTTTTTAGTAATCCTTCTCTATTTGGATTTTCTCCTAAATCAGATATAATATCAACATAAACAGAAGCAATTTTATTTGTTACTTCATCGTTATAAAAATTTTCGCTCATTTCATTTATTAATAAGGTTCAACACCACCAAAATATTCAACAAAGTTATTTTCCGTTTCTTCTAATCGTAACTTACACAATTTACCACCATGTTCAGCAATTTCTTGGTCTAACCAATCCCAAATAAAGATTACCAGATTTTCGATTGAAGGTAATACACCAATTAACTCTGGAACATCAAGATTTAAATTTTTGTGGTCTAATTTATTGATGACATTTTCTTTGATAATTTTACTTAAAACCTTCAAATTAATAATAAATCCAGTATCGACAGATGGAATACCTTTAACTGTTACAAACAAATTAAAATTATGACCGTGCCAATTTTTATTACTACACCTTCCAAAAATCTCTTCGTTTTTATCTTCAGACCAATCTTCTCTAAATAATTTGTGAGCAGAATTAAAATGCTCTTTTCTAATGATATATGCAGTTTTCATTTAGTTCAATTACAATAATTAGTAAATATAAATAACTTAAGTAATATATATCCTGAAAGGAGGCGTTTTTAAAATAATTCGTCAACTTTTTTAAAACGATAATCAAAAATTTCTTTAAGTTTCGGAGACACCAGAAAAGGTTCAACCAACTTACCTAATTTACCAAAAGGCAACTCGTATGAAACAATATCTATCATTTCAACCCCCTCCGCAACTTCCTTAAAATGATGTTCATGATGCCATAATTTATATGGGCCTATTCTTTGTTCATCAACAAAAAAAACTCCTTTGTTTATGTGAGTAATTTCAGTCACCCATTCGACAGGTATACCCAATAAAGGTTTTACTATATAAGCAATTATCAAACCTTCATACATTGAATCTGGAACAATGGTCTTAACATCAAAACCCATGTAAGGAGGTGTAATTAATTTGAGGTTTGAAGGAGATGAAAAAAAGTCCCAACAAGTATTTATGTCAGTTGGTATAATTTGTTTTCTTTTAAATTGAAACATTTTTAATAATTTTACTGATTAAACAAAAAATTGAATGGGATGTTCAATCCTTTTCTTGAAAGAAATCGTTACAAATATTTAAGATAACACAATATGGGAAAAATCATTATTACTGGTGCAGCAGGATTTATCGGTAGTTGCTTAGTAGGTAAACTAAATGAAGAAGGACTAAACGACTTGATTTTAGTCGATGATTTTACCAAAATCGAAAAGAAAGAAAATCTTGAAGAAAAGATTTTCTCAGCAAAAATTGAACGAAGTGAATTTTTCAATTGGTTAGATGAAAATAATACAGACATCGATTTTATTTTTCATATAGGCGC
>CALPOI020000122.1 GCA_943325145.2 Candidatus Planktophila lacus
AAGAATAGATTATTTATACTCTGTAATTTATACTGTTTTAGGTTTGATTCTGACAATCTCAATAACCTTATTAAATGGTAAATAAAATGGAAGACAAAATTTAAAATTCAATTAAATAATGGCAATGCTTAAATATATTTTCTAGTATGGAGATTTAGCTGAAGTTTGAATTTATACTTTTGTGTAAATTTCAATTTATGACACTGATAATTAGTTGAAAAGAATAATTATGGAAAAAACGGTATCCTCACCAAAACACATTTCTGCATATCGACTTCAAATGGGGCTTGAATATGAAAAGCTTCATCCAGAAATACAAAAACGATTTGACTTTTCAACAATGAATAATATTGCATTTGTAGGAAAAGGTGTAATGGATAAGATTTGGAATGGTAATAAAATTGCAGTTTTTGTTTTAAAATTATTATCAAAAAGTAACATTCTTTTTCCTAGAACAGGAGAAAACATAGAATACGAAATTCATAATTATCCATATATAGATAGTTTTAATAGAGAGGTTCATTCAATGAATCGAATATTTTATTTCCCAGATGAACAACAACGATTTGATGGTACAGCTACTTACAGCGAATCAAAAAAGCATATAGTTGAATATTTAGGCCTTGACCATAGAATGGTTTTTGAAATGGCATTAAGTGCCGAAAATGGCGCTATTAGATTTAAATCTGGTAGGCAATTTCTTTTTATCGCTGGTTTGAAAATACCTGTACCTAAATTAGTTCGGGGAAATATAGATCTAATAGAGTGGTATGATGATGAAAAACAAAAATTTTATTTGGATTTAAAAGTAAATAGTGTCTTATTTGGTCCTTTATTTGGTTTCACAGGTTGGTTTGATGCTGATTATGTTGATTTTACAGGAAAAACCATTCCGGATAAATTTAAACCGACAAGGGAGGAGCAAAAAGAATAAATAGCAATAAAAAACATTAATTTAAACAAACGAATTGTGGTCAATTCCCCAAAATTAAAAAGTGAAATATGATTTGGATAAAAATAAAAGCATTAGAAGAGCAAATTTCTAAAGATGAATTAACTGAAAAGGATGGGTTTAACTATTTATTAATAAATCTCTTATATGGAGTAGCGGTAATTTTGGTTCCAACCATCAATGGTTTTAACTATGTTACAATTACACAATTTATCATTAATTCGTTGATTTTAATCGTTTTTATTAAAAAATTGTATAGAATAAATGCTTCTATAGATGATAGGGATTTTCTTAAAAGATTTATTTCTATTTCTTGGGTAGTAAGAGTCAGGCTGATATTTTATTACTTAATTTTAAATATTATTTATTTTCAGTTTTTTTCAATGTCAACCTTTACTTTTAAAAATGGAATTGCATTGATTTTTATCTCATTTATAATCAATTTTTTATTTTACTTTTTCTTAATTAAATCTTTTACAAGATTAAAATTGTTAATGCAATCGAGTTAGAATTAATTAATAATATATAAACCAAAAATAAATTTTGACTTTTTAATAAAAAATGAACGGATTAAAAACTGATAGTAAACAACTTCATAAAATTTCTAAAGATTTACGTTTTATAGAAAAAGATTTTGGTTATACTTTATGTTTGTTAACTATTGAAAATCAATTTAAAGCAAAATATTTTTTTTGTTTACAAAAACGAAATTTCTAAAAAACAACTTGAGATTTGTTGTGATGAAATCTGGTTTCATATGGAAATTAGAAATTTAATAGATGGAATACCTGCAGCTTATAACGATCAGCTAAATTGTATAGGTTTTGAAGAACTAATTAACAATAATAGTTCAGATTTCAATCACTTTGACTTTTACATTTCAAGTGAAAATAAGTTATCTGACGTTATAACAAACCTAAAAAAACTTTTTTTTGATGAAAGAATTTTTTTTTAGAACAGATATCTTTCTTCGAAAATCAATCGAATTAGATTTAGAATTAATGATTACCTATAAGTATTTCAAACAACTTAAGGCTAAATTGAATGAATTAAAACAAATTTATAATGTTGAAATAGTATTTGATTCTTCTGATTTGTCTCCCTTTGTTTACGAGTCTTTGGTAAAAAAAATAATTTTAAAATATGATAATAACAAAATTTCTATTTGCCAAAATGATTGGAGGGATGAACCTGAATCAATTTCTTTTTTTAAGAATGAAGAAAAGTTTAAAGAAATTAATTTAAAGAGAAATGAACTAGACGCTCAAATTTCTTTCACTTTAGATTTTATTTTTTCAAAAATCTAATAATTAATTATCTATAATTCAATCCAAATATTTAAAGGAATACCTAATTTTATTATTCGAAGAGTCTAAGGGAATCAATTCATATTCTAGTTTATTTGGGTCTTTTTCTGAATATTTTGGTATAATTTTCATTTTTCTACAAAGTCCATTCGTGTTTAACTCCCCTGATAAAAACAGATAGTTTCCTTTTTTTTGATAAGTACCATAATGATGGTAGGTGTAACTTGTATAATCGTGATTTGCTACAAATGAGTTGTCAACTTTGAAATCAATCGAATAATCTACTTTAAAAAAGTCATAATCTTTTGTGTAAGCGACATATTTGTTTTGTTTAAAAATCTTTTTATGGGTATTTGAAAAAATATACACCCCAAATACAATTATCAAAATTGTTGTTATTGAAGGTGTTAATTTTAAATAGTTTTTGTTGTTATAAATTGAGATACAATCATAAACACAGGTTACGATAAAAATTAAAATTGCAAAAAAGTAAATAGGAATTTCAATAATTGCAGCATACATTTGAGTACGATGATGGTTGATCGAGATATTTACTAAAAGCAGACAAAATACCCCGATTATAACAACCCATTTTAAAATAAATATCCAAATTGAAAATTTAGACGTCATTTTATTCATAATTTTGATTCCTTAAGTTTAAGTTTCAAAAAGATCTAATCGCCCTAACATTAAATAAAAAATTCTTTCCGTAATTTGTTGCACCACCATTATAAAAACTAAAAAACCAAGAAGTACTTGCACTGTACCCTGTAGATGACCAATAATGCTTACGTTCAAAGCCTTTTGTTTTCTCTAATTTGTCACCGTCTAACGCTTTATCAATGATATCTCGGACTTCATAGATCATTTGTAATTCTCTCAAAGAAGGTAAATACCAATCTTTATGGCCATCATTTGTATACTCGTGACACAATCGTGAAGCTGTTCCTTTTTCGGCACCAGCCTTTATCATTGCATTGGTTGTATTTCGTCCATTCATAGCATCTTTGAAACCATAATAATCTACCCCCATAAGTCCCCATTTGGCATTTTTACTTAAATCATGTAGACTAGTAATTAAACCATGTTGATTCCCAAGTGAATCTTGACTCAAATGAAAAATAATACCTCCTCCAAATAACTCCCCAATAAACCTTCGGACAATTGTTTTAGTTGCTACGCTAAACCTAAATGTACTATTAATTCCTCGAGCTGCATTTACTAAATCCCTTGAGATATCAAATGCGTACTTTTCACCACCATTTGGATCAATATCAAGTCTAATATACAAACCACCTTTACCTATTTCAAGTGTAGAAAATTTTCCCTTTACAACATATCCCGTACCTACGTCCAATGTCATATTACCGATTTGATTAGTTTTACCAACTAATTTTTCAACATAAAGTAATTCCCCTTTTTGGTCTGTTTTAAATATAGATACTTTGATCCCTAAAGTTTTACTTTTCAATAAAAGTTTTGCTGGAGTCATCACTAACGTTGAATATGTTAGTGTTTTTATAGTAGTAGTTTGCGATATTGCATGGAAACTAATTATAGCATGTATAACTAGTAGAATAATTATAAAACTCCATTTCCGTTTAATCATAACCCCACAAAACCAAAAAATAATTGGACTACTAATGTAACAATTATTTTTTTCTAATAACTGTCAATCCATCCCTGATCGGTAACATGATGTTTTCAACACGTGAGTCATTCTGAACAAAATTGTTAAACGCATCTATCGCCAAGGTATCTTTATCAAATTTTAAAGGATTATCACAGACTTTACCGGACCACAATACATTATCTGCGATAATATAACCACCAGATTTTATTTTTTCAACAACAAATTCATAGTAATTCAGGTAATTATTTTTATCTGCATCAATAAAAACGAGATCATAATCTGGATCAATCAATGGCAATATTTCTAAAGCATCTCCTAATCGATAATCGATTTGATGAGCTCTACCTGATTTTTCAAAAAAAGATCTAGTAAAATCTTCAAGTTCAATATTACAATCTATTGTTGTAATTTTTGCTGATTCATCTAAACCTTCCAAGAAAGAAAGTGCAGAATACCCTGTATACGTTCCAATTTCAAGAATATGTTTCGGTTGTATCATTTTGACAAACATGGTTAATAATCTCCCCTGAAAATGACCACTCAACATTCTTGGTTGAAGTATTTTGATATGTGTTTGTCTGTTTAAATCAGCAAGTAATTCTGTTTCAGGACTTGTATGTTCACAAACGTATTGATCTATTTTTTCACTAATAAACTCCATTGATTATTGTTTTGAAATCCATTTTTGAAATTTATCGGCATTTTTTTTGTGTGTTTTGTAATCTACAGCAAAATCATGCAATCCTAAATAATTTGGTTGTGCACACATAAAGATGTAGTCGTTTTTATCTGGATTTAACACAGATTCTATCACTTCTGTAGGTGGTATGCAAATAGGTCCAGGAGGTAATCCTTCATATTTATAGGTGTTATATGGACAGTCTTTTTCTCTATGTTCAAAAGTTAATCGTTGTACTCCTTTCAAGGCATCTCCCCAACAAAACTTAAACGTAGGATCTGATTGCAATTTCATTCCTTCCTTCAATCGATTGAGATATAAACCAGCGATTATTTTCCATTCACTAGAATTTTTTGATTGCTCAGAATAAACGATACTTGCTAATGTTACTGCTTCATGTGGATGTTTCATTCCGATTTTACTCAATTGTTGAACCCTCGACGAAGACCAAAATGCTATATATTGATTTTTCATTCTCTCAACAAACGATTTAGCATCTGTATCATAAAACATTCTGTAAGTATTTGGAAAAAATAAAGAAGGTACAGTCTCTTCAGTTAACTTTAACTCTTTTAAAAATGAAGGAGTATGAACAAAATTAATTAACTCCGCACTGTCCAACATCAATAACTTGCTTACTTTCCCAGATAATTCGTACACGTCTCTACAATTATTAAAAGTAACTTCTACCTCTTGTTCTGCGTTTCCATTTCCAGCACTATTCAAAGTAAAACCATTTAATAGTGTTCTATAAGAGGTACCCGGTTCAATTAAATACATACCTGTTGCTAAAGTTTGTTCATCCAAACCTTTATATTCACCCACATTTATAAATGAAGCTTTATCTTCAATAATCTTTAAATCAAATAATTGTTCTGCTAATCCGTCTAAACCATCTTTTGATTTAAATACAAAATCTACATTTTTACTGTTTACGGAAGTTTTTCTTCCAGCTAAAAAAACACCAACTTTTGGCAACACGATTACACTAATACCGATGATTACAACTGCTGCAATTCCTAAAATTACTTTCTTAGACATAATTGATAAATTCTTTCGTTAACTCTTTTACTTTTATCTTTAAACCACTCTTTCCTTGTCCCAACCAATTCGAAACCAGTATCTTCGAAAACTTTAATACTTGGAAGGTTATCTTCAAGTACATTTGCACTTAAATTATAAAAATCTAAACTTTCAGAAGCATAATCAATCACTGACCGTATTGCTTCTTTCGCATATCCCTTTCCCCTCTCTAATTCATCAGCAATTAAAATTCCAATATGTGCTCTCCCATGTTTAAAATTAGCATCAAACAAATCCAATGTTCCAATCGGTTGATGAGTTTCTTTCAAACAAATAATGAGCCTAAGTTCTTTACTCTCTCGAAAGTTTTGAATACTATTAATGTATTCACGTATAGCATGGTAAGAAAAAGGAGCCTCTGTACCACTTACTCTCCAATTGTCAGGATTGTTCTCCCAAAGAACTAATAATGATGCATCTTCAGGCTCAACCGGACGTAAATATATTGTTTTATTATCCATTTGCTCTGAGCTCTGCTAAACGTTTTTGTACAAATTCAAAATCATAAGATGGAATAGATTGAAATCCTTCAGGTAAATTTAAGCCAAAAACATTTATAATATTTTGTTCTTCATTCAATTCATGAATTAAATCATCCAAGATATAACTTTGATCTTTTTTCCCCATTGCTTTAATGATTGGTGTTAAACATGAATCACCGTGCTGAATACGAGTGTATCCTTCAGAAAACATTGAATTCAAACTGATTTTAAGAACTATATCTTTTAACTCAAAAATCAATACAGCAATCTTTTTAGAATTAATAATTGAAATCAATGAATCTACAGGAAAATCAACATCTTTACCATTGACCTTCGAACTGAAATATTTTTCATTGAAAGAAATACCAGCATGAGGTGCTTTTTTATCGACATGAAAAACCCACAACAACAAAGCTGACTTATCGAAATCAGAATTTAACTTAAGCTGATTTAAATAGAAATTAGACATTAATTTTCCCTTTAAATACAAATTTAGCAGGTCCAATCAATTGAATAGCTGTAAACTCACCATTTCCCTTATGAAAAGCTTCAACAATTAAATTACCTCCAAGTGTTTGAATATCAGTCACACATTTACCTATGTAATCTTTTTTCAGGAAATAAGCCAATGCAGCAGCAGTGACACCTGTACCACATGATAGTGTTTCTGCTTCTACTCCTCTTTCGTAAGTTCTAACATATAAAGTATTTACAGCTTTTTCTTCTACAAAATTAACGTTTATGCCT
>CALPOI020000123.1 GCA_943325145.2 Candidatus Planktophila lacus
AATTAAGTTAAACTATTTAAAAAATTATCTAAGGTATGAAAATTAAAATTCTTCTATTCTTTTTCATTATAACTGTAAGCTTTTCATTTTCCCAATTAAATACAAGTAAATTCTTAGTGTCTGGAAAAACAAGTTTAGGTCATTCAAATTTAGGTTTTTATGGCAATTATGGATTCTCATTTGAACGAATTTTCAATAAACGAATTGGAGCTGTTTACAACTTAGAAGGTATTTCAAGAAAAAATAACTTTGGCTTACACGCACCGATGGGAATAGCTGGTGGTCCTATATTATTTGCGGCAGGAATCGCTAACGAAGTAGATAAAGACACCTCTACTTCTGGTACATTTGGTATCATTGGAGGTTTATTATTGTTTATTTTACCTGATGGAATCACCTATCATCATAATATAGGATATTATTGGGATGTTTCACCTTATGCAAACCTACTTGGGCTTGAATTTGAATTTAATGATCAACATAAAGTAGATGCACTAAAATATGCTTGTTCATTCGGAATCAAGACCTCTTACCTATTGAAGGACAACGTTTTTTGTTTCGGATATATTGAAACCAGAAAAACCGGTGGATATCCATGGGGTCTTGGAGTTGGAATAGGTCTTAGTATGAGTTTTGGGAAAAACTGACATCCAATTATTTCTTCAAACAAAAAAGAAAATAAAACTTGTAAAATAAATTCCATTAGCATGTTATAACCCATAATTATAATGCTACAAATTTGTAACATTGTAAAAACAACGTCTAAATTTCTTCCCTCAAACCAAAATGAAAGATGTTATATTTGTTATCTACAATTTACTAATCGAAACATGATAACCCCAATCCACGATAAAAAATTATTTTTGATTGATGCATTCGCATTGATTTACAGAGCTTACTTTGCATTTGCGAAAAATCCAAGGGTCAACACAAAAGGGCAAAATACTTCTGCTGCATTTGGCTTTACAAATATGTTGATTGATGTCATCAAAAAAGAAGGACCAACGCATTTGGCAGTTGTGTTTGACGCACCTGGAGGAGCTACCAATCGACAAGAAGATTTTGCAGCGTATAAAGCACATCGACAAGAAATGCCTGAGGACATACGTTCGATGATTGACCCAATTAAACGAATCGTTGAAGCATTCAATATTCCAATACTTTTGAAGGAAGGATTTGAAGCAGATGATGTGATCGGAACGTTAGCGAAAATCGCAGAAAAAAGAGGTTATTATACCTATATGATGACCCCTGACAAAGATTTTGGTCAGTTGGTTTCAGAAAAAATATTCATTTACAAACCTGGTCGCGGTGGAGATCCAGCTACTGTATTAGGAGTTCCGGAAGTGTGTGAAAAATTTGAAGTGGATGACCCATTGAAAGTCATCGATATTTTAGGTTTATGGGGAGATGCGGCAGATAACATTCCTGGTATACCTGGAATTGGTGAAAAAACCGCAAAAAAATTAGTGCAAGAATACGGGTCTTTGGAAGGCCTGTTAGCCAACACCGAGCAATTGAAAGGAAAACAAAAAGAAAATGTGATCAACTTTGCGGATCAAGGTATCCTTTCAAAAAAATTAGCCACCATCATTTTAGATGTTGACGTTGAATTTGTTCCTGAACATTTAATTATGTGTCCTCCTGATGCTGAAAAAGTAAAGGAAATATTCACTGAACTAGAATTTAAAAACTTAGCGCGAAAAGTCCTCGGTGAAGAAATTACCATTACAGCACCAACAACAGACGATGGTCAATTGGACTTGTTTGGTTCCCAACATCTAATGGCACATCAAACCCCATTGCCAACAAGTGAACTTAAAACAATTGCAACTGAACGACCGAATTATCACCTCATCAGTACAGCACAAGAACGTTCAGAATTACTAGAACTATTAATGCAACAATCAGAGGTTTGTTTTGATACAGAAACAACTAGTATCGATGCATTGAACGCAGAACTTGTCGGGATTTCTTTTTCTTACAAAGCGAGAGAAGGATTCTATGTAGCAGTTCCTAATGATCCAAACGAAGCTCATGCTATTGTTCATGAATTTGCTGCTTTTTTTGAATCTGACACCATCGAAAAAATTGGACACAATCTCAAATACGACTTACATGTGTTACACAATTACGGCATGAACGTTCGAGGCCCATTATTCGACACCATGATTGCCCATTACTTGATTCAACCTGAATCAAAACAAAGTATGGATTTCCTTTCAGAGTATTATTTAAAATACCAACCTATTTCCATTGAAACATTGTTAGGGAAAAAAGGAAAAAATCAAGGATCGATGCGGGATATTCCTGTGAATGAAGTATGTAATTATGCATGTGAAGATGCTGACATTACCTTTCAATTAAAAAAAATCATTGAACCTCAAATACAGAAAGATCACCTCAAGGAATTATTTTATCAATTAGAAATGCCCTTGGTTCCTGTACTTCAAAAAATGGAACGTGAAGGAATTGCCATAGATGTTCCTGCACTTCAAGAATATTCAAAAAAATTAGAAATTGAGTCTAAAGAACTCGAAATCGAAATCAAAGAAATTGCTGGTGTAGATTTCAACTTAGATTCTCCCAAACAATTAGGAGAAGTCTTGTTCGACACCATGAAAATTAATTCTAAGGCAAAAAAAACAAAAACAGGACAATATCAAACTTCAGAAGACGCACTGGAGCAGTACCATAATGACCATCCAATTATCGGAAAAATTCTAGAATACAGACAAAATAAAAAATTGAAGAGTACCTACGTTGACCCTTTGCCGTTGTTGAGAGATCCAAAAGATCATCGGGTGCATACAAGCTACATGCAAACGGTTACTTCCACTGGAAGGCTAAGCTCGAACAATCCTAACTTGCAGAACATTCCAATTCGAACCTCCAAAGGAAAAGAAATTAGAAGGTCGTTTATAGCTCGTAATGTTGATTTTCAGTTAATGGCTGCCGATTATTCCCAAATAGAACTACGTATCATTGCTGCATTAAGTCAAGACCCAACAATGGTCAATGACTTCAAAAAAGGAATTGACATTCACACAGCCACTGCGTCGAAAGTATTTCAAGTCGCATTGGAAGACGTTACAAAAGACCAGAGAAGTGCTGCAAAAGCAGTAAATTTCGGAATTATCTACGGACAATCAGCCTTCGGATTATCCCAAACCTTAGGCATACCTAGAGGAGAAGCAAAAGCAATTATTGATAGCTACTTCGAACAATATTCGACCATTAAATCCTTCATGGATCAACTTGTGAACAATGCCAGAGAAGTAGGTTATGTAGAAACCATTATGAACCGAAGAAGGTATTTACCAGATATTAACTCGGGAAATGCCATTGTACGAGGATATGCTGAACGCAATGCTGTAAATGCACCTATACAAGGATCTGCAGCAGATATTATCAAACTAGCCATGATTGCTGTTGATAAAGCAATGAGTGCTCAACAATTGCAATCCAAGCTATTGCTTCAAGTACACGATGAATTGGTATTTGACGTGCATCATTCTGAAAAAGAAATTATGCAACAATTGGTCAAAGAGGCGATGGAAAATGCAGTGAAACTCGTTGTTCCAATGGAAGTTGAAGTAAAACTTGCACAAAATTGGTTGGACGCACATTAAATATTTGTGTAAAATGAAGTGGTCATTCGTACAATGCATACAAATTCTACTCATCGTACTGAGTACAGCCAGCGTTGGATTTACACAAAGTGCTTCGGACAATCAATTACTTTGGAAACTTACTCGTAAGGGGTCTAAAAAAGTAAGTTACCTCTACGGAACTTTTCACAGCAATGACCCTCGTGTTTTCCGATTTTCAGACAGTGTGTATGCTGCACTTGAGAAATCTTCTACGTATGTACTAGAGGCAGATGTTTATAGCATGTTCTATCAAATCGATACTCGCATAAAAAAAACAACCATGCGATTTGATGCATCAGGTAACCCTTTTACGTTGAATCGCAATGCAAGTAAAACACGTTACGGGGATGAAAATGGTCGACCCCAATTTTTAGACCTGTATTTTCAAATGTTAGCCCTAAATTCCAATAAAAAATGTGTTCCATTAGAGAGTATTGAAGGACAACTTTCGATACTAGAAATCATCAATGCAAAAAATAAAACACCTCTACAAACACTCGAAAAAATAAACGAAGAAAAAATTTTACAAACCTATTTGGACGGGAATATCGAATCCATCCGATTGCTTACTGAACGACAATTAGCAGGGAAAAAAGAAGCCTATCAACTGCTGATTAACGAACGAAATTTTATTATGGCAGATGGATTAGACACACTATTTCGAAAAGAAAATTGTTTTGCAGCGATAGGCGCAGCCCATTTATCCGGGCCAGACGGTGTATTGCAACTATTAAAAGAAAGAGGTTATCGTCTCCAACTAATACCACCTTCCTATAATGCTATTACCAGCGATCCAAATCTCTTCACCAACAAATACAATCAATATATTTACAGAGATTCTACCATTGGAATCGCCCTACCTTTTGGAGGAAAACCGTATCTACAAGATGAAAGTTACTCCAAGGAAATCATCTACCAAGAAATGGGACAAGGAAATACCTATTTGGTAGAAATAGAAAAAGTTCCTGCCAATTACCAATTAAGTAGTTACATTGAAAGCATTTTTAACACCCCAGAAAAAGCAAAAATTCAACGAATAAAATTTTCTCAGGGAATAGAAGCGTATGAAGGAATAGCTCAACTATTTGGAATTGGAGATGCATGGCGACGTGTATTCATCCATCGCAATTATTTAATCAAACTTACTTGTTACGGTGGAAATAAATTTATGAATTCAGATCGCTCACAACGTTTTTTCAATCGAGTCCTACTTTTTTAAGAAAATCAAAACTATTTTCTCTAACTCACGTAAAACCAAAAACTATCCAAAAGTTTTATCGCAAAATTCAATGGATAAATTGGTGAAAGAATACTAGAGAAAAAATAGAACTATGCTGCAACGATATATTTTTCCAAAAATACAATCGCATTTGGAAAAGAATCCCATTCTGCTTTTGTTAGGTAGTAGAGGTGTGAAAAAGTATGAAATGATTTCTTCCGCAATTGAAAATCAAGAAGAACTATTGCACATTGATTTTTCAAAAAAGAAACACAGAACACTTTTCGAATCCGTAGGGAAAGAAGCGAGTTATTTGCCGCTATTCAAAGAGAAAAAATACATTGTCCTTCAAGAAGCACAGTACTTAATTTGTCTACAACGCATCATTGAAGAAGTACTCACAAAAAATTATCCGATTCGATTGATCTTACTTTGTTCGTATGAACCCCTCCTTGATAAAGTATTGCGCGATGTCCTCATCATGGAGGGATTGGAAATGAAGGTCTATCCGTACCTTTTTCAAGAAATGGCGCAACATCAGGGCGTAATCGAATTCGACAAACACCTTGAAACACGACTTGTCTATGGCAATTATCCAGAAGTGCTTTCACAACCAGGGCAAGCAGAAAAATACCTATTGGAATTAGTAAAAACATCCATTTTCACCAACTTAAATCCAAATGAACGCATTAACAAAGGAGATAAACTACTTAAAATGGTTCAATTACTTGCCTTTGAAATGGGAGAACCCATCTCCTACTACGACATCGGTCAGCGTTGTGGATTGGACAATGAAACCGTTGAACGTTACATCGAACTTTTGGAAAAAGCATTCCTACTTAAAAAAGTCCCTTCCTTTTTTAACGATAAAAAATACGAATTGAAAAAAACACACATAGTGTTCTTTTTAGACAACGGCTTTCGAAATGCGGTGATACAAAATTTTAATCCGCTGGATTTACGAAATGATGTTGCAGCATTGTGGAAAAATTGGCTGATCGCAGAACGCATTAAATGGAATGAATTCAACGGAATAAAACGTAATTACTACTTTTGGAGAACCCATACCAAACAACAAATGGATTTTATCGAATAAGAAAACGGAAAAATTGCAGCCTATAAATCTTTGTGGGACAAACGGAAAAAACCTAAATTTCCGGCATCCTTTCAAAGTTATTATCCAGAAGCAGGACTTTTCGCATTGAATCGATCGACTTATTGGGGGTTTTTAAGTAAAAAATAATATGGCCAGATCAACTCCCTCCATCCGTTTGTTCATCACAGTTTATAAGAATACGCGTTTCTTGAAGAAAGTTCTAGATTCAGTTGCGCAACAAACTTATACCAACTTTAAGGTATCCGTCTTAGAAGATGGAGATTCCTTCGAAATGTCGGAATTCATTAAAAATATACACTATTCATTTCCAATTGAACATCATACGCAGGAAGATTTAGGTTTTCGAAAAAATAAAATCTTGAATGTTGGTTTGCGCAATGCCACTGAAGATTTAATCGTATTTATTGATGGCGACTGCGTGCTTCACCCAAGTTATTTGTCCACTTATGCAAAGTATTATGATTCAAACACAGTCCTCTTTGCGAAACGAACTAATTTAGACGAAACAACAAGCAAACAACTGTTGGAAACCACAACCATTGTGCCTTCAAAATGGAAAATGTTGCGCAACGGAAGTACTCGCATAGAAGATAGTGTACGTTTGCCTTTTAAACCCATCTTCACCACCAAAAAACCAAGACTATTGGGCTGTAATATGGCCATCCCATTAACGATTTTAACATCGATAAATGGGTTTGACGAAGATTACGAAATAACAGGTTATGGTGAAGATTGCGACATCGAATGGCGCATTCTAAAAGCTGGCTACACCTTTAAAAATTTAAAATACCACAGCATTCAATTTCATCTTTACCACGAACGACCTGAACGCGAAGACCAAAC
>CALPOI020000124.1 GCA_943325145.2 Candidatus Planktophila lacus
AAATGATTGTAAGAAAATTATTTACGAAGTAACCAACCTGTCATCTTTAAAGTAGCTAACTTCTCTTTTGTAGAAGAAAAAGCTGAATCAGATGAGCCCGAAACCGCACTTACACGATGTAATCCATTTGATTGATCAACAATATAAGCATCAATACCATTTGATTTTAATTTCGAAATCAATTCATTGGCATTTTGCTCGGTCGAAAAACATCCTACCACTAAGTGAAGATTTCCTGAATTTTTAGTGCTTGTAGTTGATTTTACAATAGTTTTCTGACTTTTTACGATCGGTGTGGTAAGTTTTTTTGTTGGTTGAATCAACTCCACTTTTGGCTTAGGAACCTCAGTGACAATTGGTGTTGGTGTTGGTATCGTAATCGAGGATGATTCTCTCACTTTTACCATAACAAACGTTTCTGGATCCAATTCATACGAAACAACATCTACCTCTGAAGGAAGATGGTTGATGGTATTAATAAATGAATGCTCTTCCTCCTTCCACTTAAAATCAATTGGAAAAGGATTTTTTACATAAGTGGATGGTGATGAATGATGAAAAGGATTAAAATCTTGTGAAGCAATCATACCTGATTCTAATACATTTGTTTTCATTGGCAGCCAGTACGAATAAAAACAAATGGGAACTAATGCAGCCGCAGCAACATATTTCCACATTGTTGTTTTTCTTGTATTGGATTCCATCGGAATGATTGGTGCCAACTCTTCTTCTTCATGCAGTTCAATCTCTTCCTCAATTACTGGTGCACCAATTCCTATTTCATTCGTTGCATCAAAAACAAGGATAGGAGTTTCTTCAATTTCTTGAGGAATTAAAGCGATGTCTTCTTTTGGTATAAAATGTACTTTCCCTAATCCGAAAGAACTCATTAATAAATTACTGAATCGATCTTGTTCAAAGCCAATATTTCGTTCAGCATCTAAAAATAAGAATCCAACACGTTCAATCGTTATTCGTTCACCATTCTCTAAGTTAGAACGCCACAATTGCACCGTAGACTGAATTTTTTGAAATGCTTCATTGTAATCTACTTGAATTGCATGAGCGTAAGCTGCAGCCAACAAACCATCATTATTCAACAGTTGTTTATTGAATAACAAAGATTTTCTAGGAGGAACCATGATTCCTTTAGATGCATCAAAAGTAGCAGGTGTTTTACCAGCAACAAAACCACCAAACGATGGTACAATCACACAATTGTGTTGCATCAATAAATCACCTATTAAATCTTCAATCGACATACTGCAAATTTACAACAAACGAAGTTTATTTCTAACTATTTTTATACGTGACTTTTCTTAATAAGTTACACGATTATTTTAACTGCTCTAATACTCTCTTTACATCCTCAGGAACATCGATGTTTGGAGTCTCTATCTTTGTTTCTACTATGTTGATTTTATATCCGTAATACAACCATCGCAATTGTTCCAAGGATTCAACTTGCTCTACTAATGTTGGAGTTAATTGAGTCAATTCAAGCAACGTTGATCTTCGAAAAGCATACACGCCGATATGTCTAAGATAGGGATAAGTTGATAAGGCATCTCCTTTATAATTTGCGCTATTTGGAATTGCACTTCTTGAAAAATACAGTGCATTTCCGATTACATCCGTAACAATTTTTATGCGATTGGAGTTTTCTAAATCTTCCAACGTTACTTGCTTGATCCCCAAAGTAGCAATAGAAACTAATTCATTTGAAAATGCTTCAGCAAGTTGATCGATTTGGCGGTAATCTACCAATGGTTCGTCCCCTTGAATATTAATTACTACATCCACATCTTCCAATAGTTGTGCTACCTCTCCACATCGGTCTGTACCTGTTGTGTGGGATTCACTGGTGAGCACTACTTTTCCACCAAAACGTAACACCTCATCCACAATACGTTGATCATCTGTGGCAACAATTACATCAGACAATAGACTAGATTTTTTCACCCCTTCATACACGCGTTGAATCATTGATTTTCCTTTTAAATCAATCAACGGTTTTCCAGGGAAACGCGACGAAGCATACCTTGCAGGAATAATGCCTATTATTTTCATTCTTTACAGATTTTCTAATTCAAAATTACTTACTCGAATGCACAAAGAAAAATATATAACGCTATTCATAAAAAAACCGTCAACTTTTCAGCTGACGGTCATCTATAGATTGTTTATAACAACTTATAAACCTAAAAGAACTGCTAACGGATCTTTACCTCCGAAGATCATTCTCTCAGGATTCTCTAACATTTCTTTCACTTTTACTAAGAATCCAACAGATTCCTTTCCATCGATGATTCTATGATCGTATGAAAGTGCTACGTACATAATTGGACGTATTTCAACTTTTCCATTGATCGCCACTGGACGCTCAACAATGTTGTGCATTCCTAAAATCGCTGATTGTGGTGGGTTGATAATTGGAGTAGACAACATCGATCCAAATACACCACCATTTGTGATTGTAAATGTACCACCAGTCATATCGTCTGGAGTAATTTTACCATCACGTGCTTTAATTGCTAAACGCTTAATTTCTTTTTCGATTTCAGCCAATGTCATTTGCTCCGCATTGCGAACTACTGGTACCATCAATCCTTTAGGTGATGAAACCGCAATTCCTACATCTGCATATTTATGGTAAATCACTTCATTCCCATCAATTTGCGCATTCACTGCAGGAAATATATTCAATGCTTCTGTTACAGCTTTTGTAAAGAACGACATAAAACCAAGATTTACTTCATGAAACTTTGCAAAACTATCTTTGTATTTTGCACGCAAATCCATGATAGGTTTCATATCTACTTCGTTGAATGTCGTCAACATCGCAGTTTCGTTTTTAACTGAAACTAAACGTTCTGCAATTTTACGACGCAACATGGACATTTTTTCACGTGATTGCTCACGAGTTCCTCCCCACCCTTGAACAGCATCTGCACTAATTCCGGCAGACATAGCAGCAATGACGTCTTGTTTTGTAATGCGACCATCTTTTCCAGAAGCAGCTACTTTATTTGCTGGAACATTGTTTTCCGCCATAATTTTAGCTGCAGCAATAGAAGGAGTACCACTAGCATACGAAGTTTTTTCGTTCACTGGATTCGGTGATGGAGCGACAGTTTTTGCTTCAACAGCTTTCGGTGCTTCAACAACAGGTGTTTCTTCTTTAATCGCAGGCGCAACAGAACCTTCTGGTCTAGGAGCAGAAGTATCAATCAAACATACTACTTGACCTACTTTTACAACATCACCGTCGGCTGCTTTTAATGTGATAATTCCACTTTGTTCCGCTGGTAATTCCAACGTTGCTTTATCGGAATCAACTTCAGCGATGGCTTGATCTTTCTCTACATAATCTCCATCTGAAACCAACCATGTTGCAATTTCTACTTCCGAAATTGACTCCCCTGGACTTGGAACTTTCATTTCTAATACTGACATGCTATATCGTGTTTATAGTGTTATTATTTTGCGTTGATCGTTGCATACTGAAAAAGGTCTGCATGTAACTTTTGCAAACGTTTTTTATGCAACGAAGAAGATCCTTCCGCCGCCGCTGCAGATGCTTGACGTGTAATTCCAATCAAAGGCAATTTTCTTAATTTCATTGCAATGTATCTCCATGCACCCATGTTTTCAGGCTCTTCTTGTGCCCAAATAAGATTTTTTGCAGCTGGATAACTTGCAACCAACTCATCAAACTGTGTTTGAGGGAATGGATACAATTGTTCGATACGAATGAATGCCATATTTTCGGCACCAAGTTCTGCTGCTTTCTCTGAAATCTCATAATAAAATTTACCAGTACAGAAAACTAACGTATCTACTTGGTTTCTGTTAGCATTTTTATCGTCAATGATTTCTTGGAACGAACCATTTGCCATTTCATCTAATGTAGAAACTGCACTTGGGTATCTCAACAACATTTTAGGTGAAAAAACCACCAATGGTTTTCTAAAATCTCTCTTTACTTGACGACGCAACAAATGGAAATGATTCGCTGGTGTTGAAGTATTTACTACTTGAATGTTTTCATCCGCTGCTTGTTGTAAGAAACGCTCCATTCTTCCAGAAGAGTGCTCCGCACCTTGTCCTTCGTAGCCGTGAGGTAACAACATCACCAATCCTGACTGGGTTGACCATTTGTCCTCTCCAGCAGTAATGAATTGGTCAATCATAATTTGAGCTCCATTGAAGAAATCACCAAATTGCGCTTCCCAAATTGTTAATCCTTGAGGAGTCGCCAATGAATAACCGTACTCGTAACCAAGTACACCATATTCAGACAATAAAGAATTATACACACTAAATTCAGCTTGTTTCTCAGCCAATAAATTTAAAGTGATCACTTCTTCTTCTGTATCTTCCGTTTTTACAACCGCATGTCTGTGTGAGAATGTACCACGCTCCACATCTTGACCTGATAAACGCACAGGGTGACCTTCAACCAATAACGAAGCATACGCTAACATTTCGGCAGTACCCCAATCCAATTTATCATCTTTCACTGCATTCAAACGGTCTTCAAAAATTTTAGAGATTTTTCTAAAATATTTTTTACCCTCTGGCAATGTTGCTAATTTATGTCCTAATTGTTCTAATTGTTTTTTATCAACACCCGTTGGAATTGATCTTTCAAAATCAGTAAGGTTTCCATGTCTGTAACCTTCCCAAGTTGTTTTTAAGAAATCCCAAACTATAGCTTTTTCATTCTGTTTTGAAGCAGCATGTTGTTCTTCTAAATAATTATTATATCTCTCCTCGATCTCCAACGCCTTCTCCTTAGTGATGACCCCTTCGGATAATATCTGTTTTAAATAAATATCTTTCGGATTCGGATGTTTGGCGATGATATTGTATAAATGAGGTTGCGTGAATTTTGGTTCATCACCTTCGTTGTGTCCATATTTACGGTAGCACAATAAATCAATGAATATATCTCTGTGGAATACTTGACGGTATTCTATGGCAATTTCAACTGCTTGAAGTACGGCTTCTACGTCGTCCCCGTTCACATGGAACACAGGACATAAAGTAGTTTTTGCCACATCTGTACAGTAAGTTGAAGAACGCGCATCCAAATAATTTGTCGTAAAACCAACTTGGTTATTCACCACAATGTGAACGGTACCTCCAGCTCTGTATCCATCTAACTGCGCCATTTGAATGACTTCATAAACAATTCCTTGACCCGCTACCGCAGCATCTCCATGAATCATTACAGGACACACTTTCGATTCTTCTTTGTACTGTAAATCCAATTTTGCACGTGCAATACCTTGTACAACAGGATCAACCGCTTCTAAATGCGATGGATTCGGAGCTAAAGTTAATCCAACTTTTTTTCCGTTTTTCGCAATGATTTCTGAAGTATACCCTTGGTGGTATTTCACATCACCGTCAAAATTTCCTTCAAATTCAAATTCTTTACCTTCAAACTCACAGAAAATATCCTGTGGACGTTTTTCAAAAATATTGGTCAACGTGTTCAAACGACCACGGTGAGCCATTCCCATCACAAAATACTCAATCCCCAACTCTGCACCTTTCTGAATCAAGGTATCCAACGCAGGAATTAACGCTTCACCTCCTTCAACAGAAAATCTTTTTTGTCCAACGTATTTTTTTCCTAAAAAAGCTTCAAAACTTGCCGCTTGATTTAATTTAGAAAATATTTCTATTTTCTTAGTTGCATCGTATTTTGGACGGTTTTTTAATTCAATTTTATTTTTGATCCACTCCAATCTTTCTGGTTCACGTGTGTACATGAACTCAATCCCGATGGATTGGCAATAGGTATTTTCTAAATGCGCAATAATATCACGTAAAGTAGAAGGAGCTAAACCAATTTGTGTTGCAGACTGAAAAACTATCTCTAGGTCTTCTGTCGCCAAACCGAAATTCTCTATGGCCAAGGTTGGCTCATATTTTCTACGATCACGTACCGGATTCGTTTTTGTAAACAAATGTCCACGCGTACGGTAACCGTTAATTAGATTGATAACTTTAAACTCTTTTTGGAAATTTTCAGGAATTTCACCTTTATCTTCGAAGTTTGTTCGCGCAAAATCAAACCCTTCAAAAAACTTTTGCCACCCCAAATCAACACTTTGAGGTTCTTTTAGGTACGATTGATATAAATAATCAATGGCAGTTACATCTGCATTACCTACATACGATACTTTATCCATGTTTTAAGAACATATTAATAGTGCGACGAATTTACAAATAAATAGGTTTATTTAATTGAATTTTGTTATTTATTTGAAACAATATTGGAAGAGCAACAAAAAACTCAATTTCAAGTTCTAATTTATGAAGTGCATTTGAATAATATTGTTCATTGCTTAGATTATATCAACAAAAAAAGGCCGTCTTTCGACGGCCTTTCGGAAAGTAAGAATTAACTTCTTATTATTCGATAACGATAGATCTAACTTCGTTTACGTTTTCACCAGCAACTTGTACTAAGTATTTTCCGTTTTGAACTCCTGAGAAGTTTACAGTCATTCTGTCAGCATTTACAGCAACAGTTTTAACAGTTCTTCCAGTCATATCAACTAAAGAAATTGATTTAGCACCAGCGATGTTTTCAAAAGTAACAACACCGTTAGATGGGTTAGGGTAAACATTTACTCCGATAGTTGTGTTCACATCGTTGTTTGCATCAACAATACTTTGAGCTGCAGTTACAGTCAAAGCTCTCCAAGCACTAACACCACATCCTGTACTATTTTCTACAGCAGTAAAATACAATTTAGGACTTACCGTA
>CALPOI020000125.1 GCA_943325145.2 Candidatus Planktophila lacus
CCTCAACAGGAGCTTCATATTCCATAATATCATCAAGATCTTGGTATTGATTTGTTGTATCATTCACCATTGCAGATGTGTCTTTTTCGTCAAACTTCATATTTGAATCATCTTTCGGAGAACGTAACATTGCAAATAAAAAGATTAAAACACCCACAACAAGTAAAGCAACTTTTAGTCCTGCTTTTTTACCGAAAAAATTCATATTTACAGGTGTTTTTGTTTTCTTTTCTCGTTTTTCTTGGTGTTTCGTAGGTTGTTGTTTTGATTGAGAAGATATGTTTGTAGATGCAATTGTACTTACTCCAACTGCCCCTTCAATAACGGTAATTAACTGAACAGTATAACTACCTTCCCCTCCATTTTTCTTAGAACTTTCAACAATTTCTATCGCATTTACATCAATATCTGTATAAAACACCTTATTGTTCAATTGTGTCTCTCCGATGGATTTTACCAATGATGATGTAGCTAAAACGAAAACATCACCAGGTTTTGCTAAATAGGGAGCATTTGAAATGAATGGAGATACTAAAGGCAAATTCCCTAAAGCTTTCGCAACAGGAACAACATTCGATTGGTCTTTATAGCCTTGAACTTGAACATTTCCTGAATCCTTATGCAATCGCACAAGTTTATTATCAGATTTAACATATCCAAATGTGCTTCCAAGACTTGCACTGAAAACCCCCTCATCTTTCACTAATAATATAGCTACAGAAACATGGACACCTCTCAAATTTTCATCTTGAATAACCTTACGATACACCTGACTATTAGCATATTGAATAGCTTCATTCAAACCCAAATAAACATTTGAAAAGATTTTTTTATCGACAAATTCTAAAATAGAGTGTACCGCTAATTTTGCAGCAAATTGACCTCTGACATCATTGGTTGATCCTTCCGCTAAAATAAATATTTTACCATTTTTTGTCGTTTTATCTGCCAAGGCAGCTGAATTCTCCAACGATTTATGGTCTGTTTTATAGCTGTATGCAACTTTCATCTTTTCAATTTTGTAAATTCATAGTATAATTTGATTCTTATCAACTCAGAATCAAACTAAAAAAGCAAAATAAAATAAAACACTCAATACCAAATTCAGTAAGAAAATATTCACAATTTGAGCATTATTAAAATAAAATTGTAATACCGGATTAGAATGTTCAATAAATAAATCTTCCTCTTCTTCTTCCGTTTCAATTTCATGCTCGACCGAAGAAAAACCAGTCTCAATCACTGGTATTTTAATTCTTTGATTGGACAATTCAGAATAAACAATTTCAGATTTATTATGTAATTGAGGAATATCTTTTTTATCGTCTGTGATTAATTTCATCCAATCAAACATAAACTTTCCAGCTATTGTAACTTTATCGCCCCAATGAATTTGTGAAAAGCCGTCTATTTTTTGATTATTCAAAAAAGTTCCGTTCGATGAATTTAAATCTGAAATAAAAACATTCCCTTGATAATCGTGGATTAATTCCAAATGATGCGCGCCCACCTGTTCATTATTTATCACTAAATCATTATCCGATGCACTTCCAATTTTTATTTTCCTAATTAATTCCATTCTTCAACTAAAATTAGTTATTTAAGAAAACCCAATTCTTTAGCTGTATGTTTTAAATGAGGTACAGCAGACTTATTCTCATTTAAATAATGCATGACAATTTTACCAAAATCTTTAAACAAAGGAAAAGCAAAAGTTTCGTAGTCGTATTTTGCATCATTAATTAATTCATCTTTATTTGCATACACTGCCATTGTCAAAATACATTCTTTTCCAGTTTCATAATCTACCAAATAAGCAGCATCAATAACACAACCAAAAGAAAGTCCTACTGTATTAAAAGACCTAAATCTGTTGAGTGTATCTTCACTTATATCTGTTCGTGGCGAACGACCATAAAAAATATACTTCTTGTAAGCAGGAAAATAATCCGTCTTAGAATAGTTTAAATCTGATTCATATGGATAAGCACCCATATTTTTAATTAAAAACTGTCGTTGCTCTTTGGTAATATCAAACTTGTGTGAAAATGAACTTGACGGAAAAAACAATCCTGAAACCACCTTATGTAAATCTAGCACATTGAAATTATTCTGTTTAGAAAAATCAAATGGCTTGTCAATAATCTTTTTATCAGGCCCAATGTATTTTTGTCCTAAGGTTGCAGTGGTATCAACGAAAATTGAATCTGTATTTGTAATCATCGGACGTGAATAAATCGCTTTATTATTCGCGTCTAAAAAAACAATAGAATCTGAAATTCGATTTTCTTCGAGTGAACAATTCAACACAAACTTTCGGGTAAACCTTGCTTTATCAAAACCGATAGACGTTATACGTTGGTTCAACAATTTTTGACCACAGTATTCGAAAATATAATTATATGCATTGTTATCAGAAACTAATAAAACTTGTTTTCCTAACAAATCTAATGTTATTGGATGTGATACTTTGTTAATTTTAAAAGAATTACTACTCGTTAAACATCCTTTTTTCTTAATAAAACTAAGTGGTGTCGATGAACTAAGGGAAGAATTCATTGCTTTCAATCGATTTGATTCTTCCAAAGCAATCAATAACGAAGGAAGTTTTACTGTACTTGCAGGATACAAATATTCATTGGCATCTGTTCTAAATCCAGCTGTTTCAAGTTGTACCTGTTCATTCGATCTTTTAATACCGGTTAGAACAACCTTCAATCTATACTTTTCAGGAGATTGAACGATTTCAGGATAAATTTTACCTATTGAATCAAATACTTTTTTTAATACTTGTTCAGGTGCTAAATTCAGCGACGATTGTGACCAACTATTTAAAGAAAATAGTAGAATTAAAACAAAAGTTATTTTTTTTACCATAACCTTAAATTTTTCTTTAATTAACTGAAAATAAACACATAAAAAGTAAAAAGGAATCCCAAGAAGAGTTATCAATAATCCTTTTAACGATTCAATTGGTTCTGAATAAAAACCAAAGATAAGAATCCAAACTTGGAAGAGCAAAAAGATTAATGGAAATAATGGAAAAACCCATTTATTTATCAATTTACGCTCCCCTTTTAGGGTATTTCCAATTTTTATAGCACCAATGACAGTTAACATAGTAAATAAATTTAATACAAAACCAATTATTGTAATCAAATTTTCAAATGAAGAAGTTAGAATAAAAAAAATGGCAATACAAGCCTGAACCCAAAGTGCATTAAGTGGTAACGCTTTTGAACTTAATTTACTAAACCATGCAATTCTAAAGTCATTCGCTAAAGCGTTGGTTACACGAGGACCAGCAACCACCATACTTGAAATGCTAGAAATAAGTAAAAAAGAAATAATTCCCCCAAAAAATTTCCCCCAAAAAGTACCAAGAATATAAGTAGTGAAAATAGTACCAATTTCAATTTTATTTTCCATTTGTATCAATGGAATATTTTTTAAGAAAACAAAATTTAATAAAACATATAGTAAAGAAACAGTTCCGGTACCAATAATTAACGCAATTGGAACATTTCTCTCAGGATCCCTAACCTCACCAGTTATATAAGAGGCTGCATTCCATCCAGAGTAAGAATAAGTTACAAAAAATAAAGAAAATGCAAATGCCTTATTCCAAATACTATCAATAAAAAACTTATCCAATTCAAAACTAGTATCCGTTGACTTTCCACTAACAAGTCCAATAACGATTAACAACAATAAAATGATGATTTTTATAGTAGAAGATACATTTTGAAAAACAGAACTTACTTTGTGGCTAAATGAGTGAATTGTAGTAACTATTAACAATACAATTATTGAAATAATAGCTTGAATTGACATTCCAAGGAAGTTTGCAGTAGAATCCAACCCCATTACTCCTTTAAAGTATTTACTAAATGCAAAACAAGCAACAGCAATTGGAGCAGCAAAGCCCAATAAAAAAGAAACCCATCCTGATAAAAAAGCGATTAATCTAGGGTAAGTTTCTTTTAAAAATAAATATTCACCTCCATTTTTCTTGTAAAAAGATCCAAGTATCGCATAGGAATAAGCTCCAAAAAAAGAAATAATACCACCGATCACCCATAGCAAGACGATTGCAGAACCAGATTTAATACCAACAACTTGAAAACCAATACTTGTAAAAACTCCTGTACCGATCATGTTTGCAATTACAATCATAATTGCAGTATACAAACTAAACTTTTTTGTGCTACCCTTCATAATTTTACTTTAATCTAAAAAGACTTTTTTTTATCCTGAAAATTCATTTAATAACTTATCTAATTCTGAATAAAATTACTTTTTATAAAAAAGCTGCAAATTAGTTTCGTTAAACATAACGTTGTAACCAATTTTAAATGGCAATACTTTAGAAGTTAGCTTAATAGAATCAGAGTAAGCTTGAACTAAATCGGGTTGAATTCTGGATGCAAAAAGTGGAATAACTTTTCTGTAAGCACCGTACAATTTAACATCCCAATTTGAATTCGAAACGAATTTATATGGAATACCACTGTCATCCTGAACTATTAATTGACTAGAATTTAAAATATAATTTCTAGTTTTAGTAAAATACTCTCTAGAATTTAAATAAGATGCTGCTTTTAACATGGTGTTATGTGCTCCAAAAGAAGAAACCCATTTATAAAATGCGTCCAATGATTTATTTGCATCGCTCAAATCAGTACTGTAATAGAATAATTTTTTAGCTTCTCCTCGTTCGTTTTGAAATAAAATCTCTACTCCTGCAGACTTCATTGCTTCTGTTCCGAGAGTATATTTTATTGATCCATCATTTTGAACCTGAAAATGTTTCACATTACTAATTTTCTTACCTGTTCGAGCTAAATAAAACAATAATGAATGTATTGTACCATTAACAACTTTTTGATTAAATTGAACCCTCATATTGATTGTTTTAAAATAACCAAATTTCATAGAGACATCTAAACTATTATATACACTTGAAATATAAGACTCGATTTGAGCATTTGTAAAACTTGAGTAATTATGCAAAAAACCAGGTTTTTCCAATCCTACCATAATATAATTATCTACATCATTAAAAAATGCATCTGCATATACAAAATCAGCACCAGCCAAAGGATAAAATAATGTCGATGTTTTATATTTTTCAGGTAACATTCCAACTTCTTTCACCCATTTTTTAATTGGGAACAGCTTTGTGTTTTCAAGCACAGAAAAATTAGCTTGAACGGTTGAAAAATAAGGTGAATTTAATTTTCTAGCTTTAATAAAATCATTATCTATTCCTCCTATAGTCAAGGCAAGGTTATTTAAGCTTGTATCTACAACCGCAACGATTGAATCCTTCACTTCTTCTTTTTTCTCTTCAGCTAACTTTGGTTTTTGTTTTGAATGTTTGTTTTCTACACCAGAAGAACAACTAAACAATACAACTGCATTTAAACCAGAATACAAAATCAATTTGGAAATACCAGCAAACTTCATAAAATAAAGAATTAAAAAAATAAATTGGATTTTTAAAATCCATTTGTAATTAAATAAAGTGACAAAAATAATGCTTTATTTAATACATCATAAATTAGCCTTGTTTTTTACCCTAAAAATAAACAAAACGTTAACTTTGCGAAAAAGTGCTATGAATCAAATTCCTTTGGCAGAACGCATGCGTCCGAAAAAACTCAATGAGTATATCGGACAAACGCATCTTATTGGTGAAAACAGTAGTTTACTTAATTCTATTAAAAAAGGTTTTTTACCCTCATTCATTTTTTGGGGTCCTCCTGGTGTTGGAAAAACAACATTAGCAACACTAATTTCAAATGAATTAAACGCGAATTTTTACGCGCTTTCTGCAATTTCTGCTGGTGTAAAGGATGTTAGAGACCTGATCAATCGTGTTGAAAATTCAGGATTATTTAATCAAAAAAAAAACATTCTTTTCATCGATGAAATTCATCGGTTTTCTAAATCTCAACAAGATTCATTATTAAATGCAGTTGAACGTGGAATCTTTACACTCATTGGCGCAACGACAGAAAACCCTTCTTTCGAAATCATTTCAGCATTACTCTCTCGTTGTCAAATTTACACCCTCGAACATTTTTCAAAAGATGAATTATTAAGTTTATTACAACGAGCTATTGAACATGACACCTACCTATCTACGAAAGAGATTATTCTAAAAGAGGTAGATACGTTGTTATTACTATCTGGTGGTGATGCTCGGAAACTGTTGAACGTTTTTGAATTAATTATTCAAAGTATTCCGACAAACACAACTCCAATTATCATCACCAATGATTTAGTCACTAAACACGCTCCCAAATCGCAAATTAATTACGATAAAAATGGAGAAAATCATTACGATATTATTTCAGCAATGATTAAATCTATTCGAGGTAGCGATCCTAATGCAGCTATATATTGGTTGGCTCGTATGATTGAAGGAGGCGAAGATCCAAAATTTATTTGTCGAAGATTACTAATATCTGCAAGTGAAGACATAGGTTTAGCAAACCCAACAGCATTAATTTTGGCCAACAATACGTTCCAAGCTGTTCAAACAATTGGTTGGCCAGAAGCTAGAATCATTTTAGCACAGTGTGTCATCTATCTTGCAACATCTCCTAAAGGAAATGCAGCCTACAATGCGATTAACCTAGCACAAGAATTAGTTAAAAAAACGGGAGATTTACCTGTCCCAATGCATTTAAGAAATGCACCAACAGAATTAATGAAAAATCTTGGCTATGGTGATAATTACAATTATTC
>CALPOI020000126.1 GCA_943325145.2 Candidatus Planktophila lacus
AGTAAATGTATTTTTGTTTTTAAAATAAATAAACAATGAATTTTATAGTTTCTAGTAACACATTATTAAAGTACTTACAGAGTATCAGTGGTGTTTTGACTACAAATAATTCACTACCAATTTTAGATAATTTCTTGTTTGAAATTGAAGATGGAATTTTGTCAATCTCTGCATCAGATATTGAAACTACGATGAAGACTTCTCTAATTGTTGAGGCAAATGAAGTTGGTAGAATTGCAGTTCCTGCTAAAATCTTGTTAGATATCCTTAAGAATTTACCAGATCAGCCTTGTACTTTTTCGGTAGATAATTCAACTCATGGAATTGAAATTACCTACGATAATGGTAAGGCAAAAATGGTTGGATTTAATGCGGATGAATATCCTAAGACACCTCAATTAAAAGAAGGAAATACACTTCGGATGTCAGCGGATATTATTTCAAACGCAATTAATCATACATTGTTTGCTACCGGAAATGATGAGCTGCGTCCAGTAATGGGTGGTGTGTATTGTCAGTTTTCTCCTTCAGAAATATTGTTTGTAGCAACGGATGCGCACAAATTAGTACGTTACAAAAGAACGGATATAACAACTGAATCGAACGGGGCCTTTATCTTACCAAAAAAACCACTTAATCTTTTAAAGTCTAATTTTAGAGGCGATGAGGAAGTTGAGTTAGAATTCAACGAATCAAATGTAGTGTTTAAGTTTGGTGATATCGTAATGTCATGTAGATTAGTAGATGGTAAATATCCAAATTATGAAGCGGTGATTCCTAAAGAAAATCCAAATGTTTTAACCATCGATAGACAGCAATTTTTGAGTTCAATCAAGCGTGTCTCTATTTTTGCGAATAAAACTACCCATCAAATTAAGTTGAAGTTTGCAGGTTCTGAACTAGCGATTTCAGCAGAAGATTTAGATTTCTCAAATGAATCTCATGAACGTTTGACATGTCATTACGACGGCGATGATATGGAAATTGGTTTTAATGGGAAATTCATGATGGAAATGTTAGCTAATTTGGATTCCACAGAAATTAAAATTCAAATGAGTGTTCCGAGTCGTGCTGGATTACTTATTCCTGCTAACTCAACAAATGAACACGAAGATATATTAATGTTGGTAATGCCTGTAATGCTAAATCGTTAGTTTAGGTTTACTTCCAATAGAGTTATTGAAAGGTTGAGTATAAATTCACTGTCCTATTTTGGAGCCTGATTTTCTCAATGAATTCAGTTTGAATTCAAAGATGAATGGTATTGAATTTATATACAACCTTTTTTATTTTTACTAAAACAGATAATTAATAAAAGTTACAATGAAACATATTACGCACACAAGTATTGAAAAAGCAATCGGAATTATTGATAATTTAGATGATGATGGATTAGAGCAAATTGCAGAAAAGTATGCCTTAGAACAACCTGTTTTGATGGGGTATGCAATGAGTGCAGCTGCGGAGTATGAAAATGAGGAGTTAGAAGGATTATTGATTTATTATTTCTGTTTGATTATCGAAGCATTCAAACAAGAAGGTGCTACTTTGAATAAGGTTGAAGAAGATGCTATTGATGCTTTTGAAGAACCTTTTTTCGAAATGTTAGACGCCTATTTTGAAAATGATGACGATGAAATTATTGAAGATTTTTGTGATCAACCTCATTTAACTGGATTCATGGTGATGGAAATCAGCGAGCCAGATGAGGATGGAACAGAATTAGATGATGATACTGCTTCTCAATTATTTATTGTTGCACTTGCTATGATAACGTTGTTGAGTCGTTCAATACAAGCATAACATGAAGTCTCCAAAGGAAATCGTTGATTTAATGTTTTCCAATGATCCCTATAGTAACTTTTTGGGAATTTCTATTGAGTCATGTGGGTTGGGAACATGTCAACTTAAATTGAAAGTCCATGAACAATTGTTAAATGGATTTTCAATTGCTCATGGTGGAATATCCTATTCATTGGCGGATTCAGCACTTGCATTTGCGGCGAATTCCTATGGTAGTAAAGCTGTTAGTATTGAGTCTTCTATTTCTCATTTAAAAACCGTTCAGTTGGGCGATGAATTAGTGGCAACTGTTGAAGAAATCAGTAAAGGAAATAAGATTGGAGTGTATCAAGTTACTATTTCCAATCAAAATAATTTGGTTGTTGCTCATTTCAAAGGAACAGTCTTTTTTTCTAAGGATGTTTGGTAGTCTTTGTAAAATTAACATGTTAGCAAGACATTACAATTTCCATTCTTTCAAATTGATTAATTCTTTATTTAAGTAAACCTCCATCATAATTCACTTTTTTTGAATTTTCTTTTTGTTGTGAAAATACATGACGAATTCAATTTTGAGAGTGAACTATTTATTCCAAAATAATTGTTTAATTAACAATCAATTTATTTTATGAAGCTATTAATTAGTTATTTAAAGAAGTACAAATCAATGGTTGTAGTCGCATTAGTACTGGCCGCTATTAATCAAGTGTTTTCATTAATGGACCCTTTGATCTTTAAAAGAATTGTAGATGAATACGCAGCCCAACCACATCGGTTTTCTAAGGAATATTACATAAAAGGTGTAGGTGGACTAATTTTACTTTCGATGGGAGCAGCTATGGTTTCACGTATAGCTAAGAATTTTCAAGATTATTTTGTAAATGTGATTACACAAAAATTAGGTGCTCAAATTTATTCTGATGGATTAAAACATTCCTTACAATTACCTTATCAAGTTTTTGAAGATCAACGAAGTGGAGAGACTTTAGGAAAGCTTCAAAAAGTAAGGACTGATGTAGAAAAATTAATTAATTCATTTATTGGTATACTTTTTACTTCCTTGGTAGGAATTGTTTTTGTAATGATTTATGCGATTAAAATTCATTGGTTAATCGCTCCTGTTTACTTCACTGCAGTCCCATTATTAGGTTTCATTAGTTCTTTTTTGAGTAAAAAAATAAAAATAATTCAAAAGAAAATAGTTGGCGAAACAACAGCACTTGCAGGTTCAACTACTGAATCATTGCGGAACATAGAGTTAGTAAAAAGCTTGGGGTTGGCAGAACAAGAAATCAATCGATTAAATGCTACTACCATTCGTATTTTAGGGCTTGAATTAAAAAAAGTAAGGTATGTACGAAGTATTAGTTTTGTTCAAGGGACATTTGTGAACTTATTGAGAAGCTCTATATTGTTCTTGCTTTTGTATTTAATATTTGCAGATACGTTAACGATAGGAGAATTATTTTCATTACAGATTTATTCATTCTTTATTTTTGGTCCACTTCAAGAATTGGGGAATATTATTAATGTTTACAGAGAGGCAGAAGTGTCGTTAGATAATTTCAAAGAAATTTTAGACATGCCAGTTGCAGTAAAACCAACCCATCCGATTTCATTGGAGGGCATTCAGAAATTAGTTTTTAATCAAGTTTCATTTCAGCACCAATCTGCTCGTACTAAGGCATTGGATGGCATCTCTTTTGAAGTAGGCCAAGGAGAAACAATTGCGTTTGTAGGACCATCAGGAGCTGGGAAAACTTCATTGGTTAAATTATTAGTAGGGTTATACCAACCATTAAGCGGAGCTATTTTATACAATGATGTTAATGCAGATGAAGTTGATTTGGATCAATTAAGATCTCAGATAGGTTTTGTAACACAGGATACGCAACTTTTTTCTGGTACTATCAAAGAAAATTTATTGTTTGTTGCTCCAAATGCTACCGACAAAGAATGTTTAAATGCTTTAGAAAAAGCAGCGTGTCAAAGTTTGTTGGCACGTGCAGAATTTGGGTTGGATACAGTAATTGGTGAAGGAGGAGTAAAAGTTTCAGGTGGGGAAAAACAACGACTTTCAATAGCACGCGCACTGCTTAGAAATCCTTCATTAATGGTTTTTGATGAAGCAACATCTGCATTGGATTCTTTAACAGAGGAAGAAATTAGTACAACAATTAAGGATTTAGCATCTGATAAGGGAAAAATAACTATCTTAATAGCTCATCGTTTAAGTACGATTATGCATGCCGATAGAATTATCGTTTTAGAAAAAGGGAAAATTACTGAATCAGGTGGGCACGATGAATTATTAGAATTGAAAGGTTTGTATTATGCAATGTGGCGCCAACAAATAGGTGAGCGTTAGAATCTTTCTGCTATATAGAAAAATTTTGTTTGAAAATTAAATAAATAAAAATGAAGCTTTTTAAACATCTTACTTTTTATGTTTTTATTTCCATTGTTCTAGGGATTTTGTTAGGGCATTTTTATCCTTCTACAGGGGTGAAAATGGAGATTATAGGTAAAACGTTCATTAGTATTATTAAACTTTTCATTGCACCGATAATTTTCCTAACCATTGTACTTGGCATTGGTTCGATGGGTGATTTAAAAAAGGTGGGTAAGATTGGGCTGAAGTCGTTAGTCTATTTTGAAATTGTTACAACGTTAGCATTAGCGATTGGAGTTGGAGTGGCTTATTGGTTACAACCTGGAAATATTGATAAATCAATGTTAGCTATGGGGGATGCTACTAAATATACTTCTAAGGCCGCTGTCCCATTCAGTTGGTTACATTTTATTCAATCAAATGTTACCATCCAAGTATTAATGATTGCAATCGTTGTTGGGATAGTAATCAATTATCTTTCGAAACGTGATTTGATCATCTATAAATTAGATAAAGCTTCAAAATTTGTTTTCAAATTGTTGAAATATGTGATGTATTTAGCTCCATTAGGAGCCTTTGGTGGAATGGCTTTTGCAGTAGGAAAGTTTGGGTTGCACACATTAATACCTCTTGGTAAACTTGTTGGAAGTGTTTACTTAACAATGATATTGTTTGTGGTAATTGTGTTGGGTGGAATTATGAAATTTTTTAAGCTTAATATTTTCAAGTTTTTAAACTACATTAAAGAGGAAATAATTATTGTATTAGGTACTTCATCTTCTGAAACAGCATTGCCAAATTTGATGAAAAAACTCGAAGTGTTGGGATGTAGAAAATCAGTGGTAGGCTTAGTGGTTCCAACAGGTTATTCTTTCAATTTAGATGGTACCTCCATTTACTTATCGATGTCAGTAATTTTTATTGCACAACTTTACGGAGTACATCTTTCTCTGACTGAAATATTGATGATAATTGGGATATTAATGATAACTTCTAAAGGCGCTGCGGGAGTTACAGGAAGTGGTTTTGTTGTTTTAGCATCTACTTTAAGTTCATTGCATAAAATACCCTTGGAGGGCTTAGCTTTTTTATTAGGAGTCGATAAATTCTTAAGTGAAGCAAGGGCAATTACAAATATAATTGGAAATGGAGTTGCTACATTAGTCATTGCTAAAAGTGAGAAAGAGTTCGATGCAGAAGTTTATGCGAGAGAAATTAATAAGTCTTCCGATTTGATTGAAGAATAATTCTAGGAATTAGTAGAAGCGGCAGCTAAAAATGGCCGTATCATCATCGAAGTTTTTATTGCTTTTCCATTCGTCTAATTTTGAAAAAATGAGAGTATTTAAATCTTCCATTTTTAAAGGGTAATATTGGTGAATGAGTTTAATTAATCGTTCGATTTCAAAATATTCATTTTTTTCATTTTCTAATTCAATTACACCATCGGTATACATGACTAATGTTGTATTCGGATCTACGTATAAAGCTCCTGTGTTGATAAAAGGTAATTCATCAAACATTCCCAAACCAACGGTTCCTTCGTCCAATAATTTTATTTTTTTTCCATTGGTAAGAATTGGAGCGTTGTGTCCTGCATTGATATATTTTAATTTACGACTGATCTGATTGTAGTGCGCTATGAAAAAGGTAATGAATTTTTCTCCTTTCGCGTTCTGAATTACTTTTTTATTTAATTCATTGATAAGATAATCTAGCTCAAATTGTTGGTAACTATAAAGTGTTCGAATCGTTGCTTGAAAATTGGCCATAAGCATTGCAGCAGAGATTCCTTTCCCTGAAACATCGGCAATACAAAAGATAAATTCATCTTCATTTAGAGGTATGAAATCGTAGTAGTCACCTCCAACTTGGTGTCTTGAAGTGTGCTTAGCTGATAAATCCATTTGCTTATTAGAAGGCAAAGATGTTGGGAAAAGCATTTTTTGCATTTCTGAAGCAACTTCCAATTCTTTTTTTAATCGAACTTGTTTAATATTTTGTAGATTCATTCGTTTATTTTCAATTGCAACAACAATGATGTTTGCCAGCGTTTGAATAAATCGCAAATTGTTTAAATGTTCTTTTGAAGAGAGCTCGTCAAAGTGATTTTCAGATAATAATAAGTAGGCGAGAGGCTCTTTTTGATGAAAAACAGGGACGATGGTTTGAAATTTACTTAGCAGTTGATCAGGTGAAGAATCAATGGTGGTTATTTCTTTAGAGCGAGACAAAACACGAATTAATTCATCTGTTACAATTGAACCTTTAATTCCAATTTTTAATAAGATTTCCCATTTTTGTTGTTGGTGTAGTAATAGTATTTTAGAGAAATGAAGTTGTTCTTTCAATATGAAATGAAAAATCTCTATTAATTTATCAATGGGTAAGTTGGAATTAATAGCATTGGTTATTTCAAGGAGAGAATTTAATTTAAATTCTTGAAATTCAAGTTTTGATTCAAGTAAATTTATTCTCTTTTCAATCATTCATCTATTAATGCTTAGGTTTATTACAAGG
>CALPOI020000127.1 GCA_943325145.2 Candidatus Planktophila lacus
CTACCCATTGATGGGTAGAGGTAGTTAAAGGTATTAAAAATTTATTTAGTTAAATGTTTGAATTACTATGTTTTACGTTTTAATAAGAATTATTTGTTGTTAAACTATTTTTAAGTAAATTGAATAAGCAAATTCACACTAAAATAACAGACAATTCACTGAAAAATACCCACTAATGGGTAGAAGTACCATTTTTAAAAGGTATAATTTTGAAAAAAAAGAATCATGAAAAAAATTTTATTTAGTTTATTCGTTTCAGCAAGTGCAGCTGTTACATTGAATGCAAAAGTATTAACAGTGAGTAATCATGCCATCACTGCTGGTAAGTATACGACAATTCAAGAGGCGATCGATGCAGCAGCAATTGGAGATACTATTTATGTACATGGATCAACAACTGGTTATGGTAATATTAAAATCAACAAACGTTTGGTGTTGATTGGTGCAGGTCACAACAATAAAGAAACACAACATAATTTGAACAGTAGCTTATCAAGTATTGAGCTTGCTGCAACAAATTCATCTATTTTATCTTCGGGCACTATTATTAAAGGTTTTTCAATAAGTGGTATTTCTGGAACTGCAAGTAATGTTATTATTGAAAGAAACAATATCTCAAGTATAACAGTAGGAGGAAATAATTGGATAATTAAAAATAATTTTATTAATTCGATATCTGTACAAAATAATAGCAACATTATAATATCTAATAACGTTTTAAATTCAGTTTATTATTCAGATAAACCAAGTGTTGTTATTACAAATAATGTTCTTTTTGGAGTAGTATTTTACTCTGTAAGTTACGCAACAATCACGAACAATGTGATTATTGAAACTAGAAAAGATAATTTTTCATATTCTAGTCAATCTACTTTTAATAAAAATATCGCTGTGTATTTTGATGAAGTTAATTTTGTAACTTTTCCTCCAGCTGGAAATACAGGTATTGGAAATAAAAATACAGTTGATAATCAGTTTGTTTCAGATATAACAGGTAAGTCAATTTCTGTTGATCAAGCGAGAAATTACGATTGGCATTTGTTACCTACTTCACTTGGTTACAAATACGGAACAGATGGAACAGATTGTGGTATTTATGGTGGATCTTATCCAATGCCGAACATGTCGGGTGTCACACAATTGCCACAAATCATTAGTATGGACATTCAAAATAGCGTAATTCCTGTAGGAGGCACTTTGAATGTAGAATTGAAGGCGAAAAGCATTAAGTAATTATTTACATTTAATCGTTTAATAATGTATTTTAAAAGAATTTGTACTACTCTTTTGTTGATGTTGTGCTTAATTCCCGCTTTTGGTCAGTTGACTACTCAGGCAAAATGGGGATGGGCAAAAAACACAGGAGGACAGACAATCGACTTGGTTTCCGATTCATTGGGTAACCTTTGTGTGTTAGGAAACCACACAGCTGATGTTACAATTGAGGGGCAAACAATTAGTGGTGCAGGAGCTTACGTTGCATTTTACGATTCAACTGCTCAGTTTTTATCGCTAAAAAGTATTGCCTCTGAAGGAGTTAAAATAGATAAATTGGCTACAGATAATTTCGGGAATTTTTACGCTTGTGGTTCATTTACTGGTACAGTAAAATCTGGTGCTTTTACATTAGTTAGCAAGGGTCAATCAGATGGTATTTTAATCAAGCTTGATTCCAAAGGTAATGTGTTAGAAGCAACATCTTTTGGGGCAGAATTTGCAGATGCTGTAAACGATTTGGTTGTTGATCTAAAGGGAAATAAATATGTACTTGTTCGACAAACTAAGACTTACTATGGAAGTGATAATGTGCTCGATTACATAAATAGAGCCGATGTTTACAAAATAGATAATATAAATAAAACTTTATGGACTAAACCGGTGAACACTACAGGTTCTATTCTTTCGAATACTGGTTCAATATCTAGTGATGATAATGGGTTTATTTATACTTCAGTTTCGGTTTCATACAGTAGTGATAAAAACACCAAAAAATTGTTTTTAACTAAGTTAGATGAGGAAGGTAATACGATTTGGACAAGAGAACATGGAAATTCAGTGAGTTCAACTGAAAATGTAAGTCAATAAACCGATGCCGCAGGTAATTTATATATTTCATATACAGTTGGTATCAGTATAACTCTCGCTAAATTTAATGCAATTGGAAGATTAATCTGGCAGAAGACAGCGGGCGGAGCTGATAAAAATTATCCTTCTAAATTAGCTTTAGACAAAATTGGAAATTGTTATCTAACAGGAAGAATTCAGCAAAAAGTTCTATTTTCTACAATTGAAGTCAATAATCCTAACAGTGGATTGAGTGATGTCTTTGTAGCAAAATACAATTCTTTGGGAGATGTTGAATGGGTTTTAAATGCTGGAAATGCTGGTATTGATGCCGGTTATGGAATAGCACTTGATAAATTAAATAATTGTTATATTACTGGAACATACGCCTCAAATATTACATTCGGAAAAACCAGACTGACGACAGGTCTTAATAGTTCTTTTATTGCCAAAATAAATCAAGGATTTAAAGATACAGCCCAAATTTTCACTTTACCCTTAGATAAATTAACCTACATTGCTGGAACTCGTATAGATGTTGGATTTAAAACTTCAGGTGTTTTTCCATCCGGTTCCGTTTTTACTGTTGAATTATCAGATCCTAGTGGTGGATTTTTTTATCCAACTCCTATAGGTACTGCGGCAAAAAGTCCCATTTCTGCAGTAATACCTCCTTTAAGTGTATTAAGTGCAAATTATAGAGTAAGGGTAGTTTGTAACTCAGAAAACATAATAG
The DNA here is from genome assembly GCA_943325145.2 of Candidatus Planktophila lacus. Taxonomy (GTDB): domain Bacteria; phylum Bacteroidota; class Bacteroidia; order Flavobacteriales_D; family Crocinitomicaceae; genus CANHVK01. The sequence goes on from CALPOI020000127.1 coordinate 2,801, forward strand.
GAAATGATAATGGAAGCGACATTGCAATAAATAATTCCAGTTTTCAGATTACACCTAATTGGAGTTGGTCCAAGAATATTGTTTCTAAAAATTTATTAACTGCAACGGATCAAAATAACAATTTGTTTGTAGTTGGTGATTATTCAAATAATTTTCAACTTGGAAATTTTCAGCTTACTGGTTTAGGCACTTATCTAGCTAAATACGATAGCAATGGTGTTGTTTTATGGTTAAAACAAATCACGAATGGGGAAGTCAAATTAACACAGATAATTACAGATAACGATGGTAAAATACTTATTTCTGGAAGTTTTAAATCATCTATTTCCATTAACAATAAAAATTATTTACCTGTAGGTAAAACAGATGTATTTATTTCAAAATTCGATGTAAATGGAAATAATTTATTTGTTAAACATTTTGGTACTTTAGAAGAAGAAGAGCTTTATAAGTCTATTAGTGTTGATATCGACAATAATATTGTATTTGTATACAATGATATAAAAGCTGTAAATCAAAATGTGAACAGAAATTTTACGATTAATAAATTAGACGGATACGGTAGTGAATTATGGAAAAAGTCATTTCAGGTATATCTTCAAAATTCTTCTTCTTATAATTTGAATCCTTTTCAAGTTACCCAAGATCAGTATAGCAATATTTATATAGTATACACTACTACTTATAATTCATCTTCTAACCTCGAGGATAGATATACTTATAAAAAATTTGACCCATCTGGTAATGAAGTGTGGAATAGAATTGTGAATTGTGGAATTTATCAAAATTTTCAAGATGTAGCAATGCAAACTGATAAAGATGGAAATTCACTTATTTCATTATCTAAAAGAAACTCGTTATTTTTAACTAAATATGATGCTACAGGTCAAGTTCTTTGGAGTAAGAATTCTTCAAATGATTTTCATTCACCATCAGAAGACGTTGCAATTGACAATAAAGGTAATATATACGTTGTAGGAAGATTCCAGCATACATTTAATTTTGGTGGCATCGACATCTCAAACTTCAACAGTGGTGTGTCAGATGTTTTTGTTGCGAAATACGACAAAGATGGAAATGCGATTTGGGTTAAACAAGCTGGTGAAATTGGGGTAGATGCTCCTTCATCAATTGCTGTGGATGCTAATGGGAATTGTTATGTTACAGGTACCTTTACAAAATCCATCGCTTTTGATAACGATAAATACACCACCACCTCTACTTCAGGTTTTTTAGCGAAGATAGGATCTTCTTACACGACTTCAATTGGAAAAGCATCGCTTATTTCTCAGTCTCAAATTTGTAGTGGGAATGTGTTTAAAGTGCAATATCCAATCAAAGGGGTGTTTAAAGAGGGCAATGAATTTATCGCACAACTTTCTGATAAAAATGGTTCATTTGCAAATCCTATTAAAATTGGATCGATTGCGACTGCTTTGAACAATACCATTTACACCATTGTACCAGAGGTACCCGATGGAAATGGATATAGAATAAGAGTTGTAAGTACTCAACCTGAATTAATTGGTGAAGACAATGGCTACAACATCTCCATCAATTTAGCGAATTGTAAGGCTGCGCCAGTTGTTGAAGTAGCGATTCCGATTGTTGGGGTTGAATACTTCTATAACAAAGAAGAAAATAAACGTTCCTACATTGCATTACCTCGTGCAGAAACAAGTGCAACCATCCAACAATTTTCTACAGAAGGGTTGGCTCCTGGTTTTCATAATTTGTTCGTTCGATTTAAGGATTCTTTGAATAGATGGAGTTTGTATGAGGGTAGAGTTATTTTTATTCAACCAGTTGTTAAAACTAACTCTCCAAGTAAAATTGTTGCATACGAATACTTTTTCAATTCTGAACCAGGTGTAGGAAAAGGGAGTGCAGTTACACTCGCTAAATCTACAGAAAACTATGCTTCCACTGTGAAAGTACCTACTACTGGACTTGCTCCAGGTTTTCACAATTTATTTATTCGCTTTAAGGATTCTCTCAATAATTGGGGGATGTACGAACCTAGAGTCGTGTATGTACAACCTGAAATTAAGTTAACAAAACCTGCAAGAATAGTACAAGCAGAGTATTTTATTGACACTGATCCAGGAGAGGGATTAGGTCAAAAATTAGCATCCTTCAGTGCAACAGATGCCTTACAGATAGTTAGAGATTTAAAAACAACAAATTTAACTGTCGGTTTTCATAACTTATTTGTTCGTGTGAAAGATTCAATTAATAATTGGAGTCAAGTAGTCGCAAAAACTTTTTATGTGGATGATGCAGTAACGCTAAATTCACCATTGAAAAACATTATCGCAGCTGAATATTTTATTAATTCGGATCCTGGTTTTGGAAAAGCGACACCGATTCAAGGAATTGTTGCTTCCAATTCAATCACGCGATCCTTTTCAGTTACTCCAACCAACCTTTCATCGAGAGACAATCATCTTTACGTGAGAGTAAAGCACCAGGATGGAGTTTGGAGTTTGTACGAATGGCAAAAGTTCATTGTGTGTACAGATGTAATGCCGAAACCTCAAATTACTTCGAGTCCTTCGGTGTGTGCTGGCTCAACAATCACGTTGACGGGTAAAGCGGTAACAGGAGCAGTTTCTTATCTGTGGAAAGGACCGAATAATTTCACGGCAGCCGGTTTAACAGCAAGTATTTCTAATTCAGATATTAATCATTCTGGAAAATACATTTTATATGCTGTTCGAAATGGTGGTACAAGTTGTGATACGAGTAACGCTGAAGTTGCTGTTACAGTATTACCTGTTCAGAGAAAATCAAATCCTCAAACTATTTGTAAAGGAGGTTTCTATGAGATCAATGGTAAGAAATATGTATCAGCTGGAACTTATGAGGACATCTTGAAGTCTAAAAATGGGTGTGATAGTATTGTGACGACCATTTTAAAGGTCAATGAACCAAGTACTTTCAAAGAGGTGAAACACATTTGTCAAGGTGAAACTTACAAAGGATATTCAACTACTGGTGTTTACTCAAAAAAACTGACTAATTCTGTTGGTTGTGATAGTACTTATACATTGGATTTAATTGTACATGCACCTGTTAAAAAAGTGGAGAATAAAACGATTTGTATTGGCGAAACCTATAAAGGAAAAACAAAAACAGGATCGTATACTTTTAGTTTTACAACTTCTTATGGTTGCGATAGTACGGAGCAATTGAATCTTATAGTTCGTTCAAAAGACACTACAGTTTTTAGTAAATCTATTTGTAAAGGTCAAACGTATGAAGGTAAAAGTACTTCAGGTGTGTATTATTTGAATAAGAAGTCAGTGTATGGATGTGATAGCATCGTAAAATTGACTTTGAATGTAAACAATCCAAGTAGCTCTTCCGAAACAAAGCACATTTGTGAAGGTGCTAGTTACAAAGGTTATACCAAATCGGGCACCTATGCTCAAAAGTTAGTCAATAAGTTGGGTTGTGATAGTGTGTATACCTTACAATTGATTGTTCATGCACCAGTTAAAAAAGTTGAAAAGAAAACCGTTTGTTATGGTTCAACGTACAAAGGTCAAACTAAAACTGGAACGTATTATTTTAACTACAAAACATCCTATGGTTGTGATAGTATCGAACAGTTGGATTTAGAAGTATTGACTCGCGACACAACTGTATTAACGAAAACAATTTGTAAAGGTGAAAAGTACGATGGATATGGTGAGGCAGGAAGTTACATTTATAAGAAAAAGAATAGCTTAGGATGTGACAGTGTCGTTTCACTAACATTGAATGTGAGAGCATTGCCAAAAGTTTCGTTGACTTTTAGAGAAACATTGTGTAGCAACAC
>CALPOI020000128.1 GCA_943325145.2 Candidatus Planktophila lacus
AGATGTATACCCCAAGTACATGGGGCAAGTTTCGATGCAATAGAGCATTGTGCAAAAATAGTTGAGAACGAGATTAATGCGGTAACAGATAATCCAACGATTTTTCCTGAAGAAGGGTTGGTAGTTTCCGCAGGAAATTTCCATGGACAACCGTTAGCTATTTCGATGGATTTCCTAGCGTTAGCGATGGCTGAAATGGGAAGTATTTCTGAACGTAGAGTGTATAAATTGATTTCTGGAACAAGAGGACTACCAGCATTTTTAGTAGCAAATCCAGGATTGAACTCTGGTTTTATGATTCCTCAATATACGTGCGCTTCAATTGTGAGTCAGAATAAATCATTGTGTTTCCCTGCAAGTTGTGACAGTGTAGATTCTTCGAACGGGCAAGAAGACCATGTGAGTATGGGGGCGAATGCAGCAACGAAATTGTACCGTGTTTTGGAAAATTGTTATACCATTCAAGGAATCGAATTATTGAATGCGGCTCAAGCATATGAATTTAGAAAGCCATTAAAAACAAGTCCGATTCTTCAAAGTCTGCATGCTTCTTACAGAGAAGTTGTGCCCTTTGTTGAACAAGATTGTTATTTACACCCCTTAATTAGTGAAAGTACCAACTTTGTAAAAAATATCTCATGGAAGAAGTAAATAATGAAATAACATCGGTTGAAGAGTTCAACTCAACTGAACAACCAAAAAGACCGGTTTTTTTGACAGTACTTTGCGTTTTGAGTTTCATTGGAACAGGGGGAATGTTGATTTCTGGTTTAATGGGTTTCATCAGTGGGCCTTTATCAAATGAAGAATTGGAGAAATCGTTTTCAACCTTAAATTCTTTTTCAACGATGTTTGGATCAACAGGAGAAATACAGTTGGTCTTAGAGAAAACGATTGAAAAACAAAGGATCATAAACAGTAATTTCTATTTGAATAGCTTGATTACTACAGTAGTGTATGCCTTAGGTTTAGTTGGTGTTATTTTTATGTGGAAACAACGAAAATTAGGTTTTCACTTGTACGTGATTTATAGCTTGTTAGCGATGACTGCAGTATATGTGATTGTACCAATTAGTTTAGTATTGCAAGCAGAAATAATTCAATCCGCTATTTTTTCAGCGATTTGGATTGGATTGTATGCCATCAACTTGAAGCATTTGAATAAAAATTAGAGAATTGCATCCCTTTAGCATGGGAATTACTAATAAAAGGAAGGTGTGAAAAATCGCAAGAATGATTGTATCTTTGTTGAAAATAACTATATAAATGATTTCAGTAAATAATTTATCGCTTCAATTTGGGAAGCGTACTCTTTTTGATGATGTAAATTTGAAATTTGTTCAAGGCAATTGCTATGGGGTGATTGGAGCAAATGGTGCAGGAAAATCAACATTTTTAAAGATATTGACGGGTGAACAAGATCCAACAAGAGGTCGTGTTGAATTGGAGCCAGGAAAAAGAATGGCTGTATTAAGTCAAAATCACTTTGCATTTGATGAATTCCAAGTACTTCAAACAGTGATCATGGGACACAAACGTTTGTTTGAAATCATGAATGAAAAAGATGCGCTTTACGCAAAACCTGATTTTTCAGAAGAAGATGGGATGCGCGCTTCAGAATTAGAAGGGGAGTTTGCAGATTTAGAAGGATGGAATGCAGAAACGGATGCAGCGAGTTTGTTAAGTAATTTAGGGATTGAAGAAGCAAAACATGATATGATCATGTCAGATTTACCAAGTGATGTGAAAGTGAGGGTGTTGTTAGCTCAAGCTCTTTTTGGTAATCCAGATGTTTTGGTACTCGATGAGCCAACCAACGACTTAGATTTGAAAACAATCTCATGGTTAGAGGATTTTTTATTGGATTTTAAAAATACAGTGATCGTTGTATCGCATGATCGTCACTTTTTAGACACGGTATGTACGCATATTTGTGATATTGATTACAGTAAAATTAACTTATTTACAGGAAATTACACATTTTGGTACCAGTCTTCACAATTGGCTGCTCGTCAACGAAACGATAAGAATAAAAAAGCGGAAGATAAAAAGAAAGAATTACAAGATTTCATTTCTCGTTTTTCTGCAAATGCTTCAAAATCGAAACAAGCAACCAGCAGAAGGAAAATGTTGGATAAATTAGATTTGGATGAAATTCAACCTTCATCTAGAAAATATCCAGGAATTAATTTTGCTGCTGATCGTGATGCAGGTAATCAGATTTTAACTGTATCTAATTTATCAAAAGAATTTGAAGGGAATTATTTGTTTAAAGATTTAAATTTCACGTTGAATAAAGGTGATAAAGTGGCGATTGTTTCAAAAAACTCTGTTGCTATTACTGCATTATTTGAAATTCTAAACGAAAGACAAAAAGCAGATACAGGAGATTTTACCTATGGTACAACAATCACAACAGCTTATTTGCCAAACGATAATAGCGAGTATTTTGAGTACGATCAATCCTTAATTGACTGGTTGCGTCAATACGCTCAAACGGATGAAGAGAAAGAAGAAGTAAGTATTCGTGGATTCTTAGGGAGAATGTTGTTTTCAGGTGAAGAAGCATTGAAGTCTGCAAAAGTTCTCTCAGGAGGTGAAAAAGTACGTTGTATGTTGTCAAAAATGATGTTAGCGAAAGCCAACTTGTTAATGATGGATGAGCCAACGAACCATTTGGACTTAGAGTCTATTACAGCATTAAATAACGGTATGAGAGATTTTCCAGGGAATATAATTTTTACCTCTCATGACCACGAATTGGTGAATACAGTTGCCAATCGAATCATTGAAATAACACCTACTGGATTTATTGATAAAATGATGCCATACGATGATTATTTAGCAGATAGTCGTATTGCTGAGCTTCAAGTTGAATTGTATTCGTAAAATATAAAAAAAAGTTTATTAAAGAAGCTGTCTTTTTCGGACAGCTTTTTTAATTTAATCAAGTTGCTAATGAATAATACCAATTTAAAAATTAGTATTGAAAATTCAGGTAAGTGGAAGATTGTTGAATCTTTGTATTTGAAATCATTTCCTGCTAATGAAAGACAATCAATTGAAAAAATAATTGATCGAATTGAAAAGGGTAAAATTGAATTAATAATTGTTTATCATCAAGATGAAGCTATCGGTTTTGCTTTAATTTGGAGGGTTAAAAATTTAAAATCAATTTATTTAGAGTACATAGCGGTAGAAGAAGATTATCAAAATAGAGGTATTGGTAAAGAATTAATTAAGTTTTTAATGAATCAACTAGTACCATCAGAAAAAATAATCGCGGAGATTGAAGATTTTCTCTTAGGCGAAAATAAACAGCAAAGATTGAGTAGGTATTTATTTTATAAAAATCTTGGATTTGAAAAAATTGATGGACTGGATTATTTTTTGCCGCCTTTGGATGGTACCATCCCTACAAAGATGGATTTAATAATATTTCCAACACAAGATCATTTACCTAAGGAGTATGTGAAAAGTGTAATTAAGTTATTATTTGAGGAAGTTTATGAAAAATCAGAAAATAATTTTTATTATTGTAAGGTGCTAAAATCAATCAAATAGAACAAAAATGATAGAATTTTGGGGGTTTGTTGTGGATTCTTTATCTGCAATTTTAGGAGCAATTGCAATTTTGCTTTATATTATCTTTTGGTACAAAGAAAAAACTTCTACCAATTACGATATTTTTGATAGCTTATATCTTGATTTATTAAAAACTGGATTAGAATTTCCCAGTTTTAGAAATAAAAACGAGACAATAATCTACCAAGAGAAATTTCAAGGAAATGAATTGATACAATATGATATATACGCATATATTTCTTGGAATTTCATTGAAACTATTTTAGATAAAGGAGATGATCATTTGATGGTTACATGGTTACCAGCAATTAAACTTGAGGCATCGCTTCATGAAAAATGGTTTTTTCAACCTGAAAATCAGTTGAAGTTTAAGCCTTTATTTGTAGAACAGGTAAAAAAATTAGTATTGAACTAGTTTTTTATTTTCCTCTAACTTAATAAACAATGAAAAAATTTATATTTGATTTTATTCCTCAAGGTGCTCAAATTACTGTTACTGATGATCATTTTGAGTTTTTAAAACGCAAAAACAATACTGAAGTTGAGCTTGTCAAATGGTCGAGATCTAATACAATAATTTTGGATACAGGAAATTATTTAATTCCTGGAATTATTGATCACCACCAACCTGATTTAAGTGTTGCAGAAAGTTGTGTAGCAAGTCTTGTTGTGCAAGATGCAGAAACTTATCTATCACATCTTAAGAATCAAGAAGAAATAGTTATTATCACCCATTTTGTTCCTGATCTTGATGCCATTGGTGCGGTATATTTTACCATAAAGTATTTAGAAGGTAAAGTATTTACAGCGTTTGATCATTTGTTAGCAGATTATATTTTAGAGGTAGATTCGGGAAAATTAAGTATCGATCCTGAATATCCAGTGAGCATTGCTTCTATTTGGTTGGCAGTTACCAATCAAAAAAATAAATCAGTAGACAATCAGTTGATTGTTTCAAAAGGGATGGATTTTTTTGATAAAATCTCAGAGTTATTGTTGATTAATTCATCTCCATGGAGTGTTAATTTCTTGCAAAATCTTACTGGTTTTGACGATGAAATAAATCAAATTAACGAAGATTTGGAAAGTTATAAGTTTGATTTTGAACAGAAATCAACGTGTTATTCAATACAGCTATTTAATAATCTTCGTGGTGGAAAAGACGTTTTAGATGTTATCATCACTTCGCAACCTACAAGTTTTTTATGGAAATATTGGGTGAGAGGGGATAGAAAAAGAAGTCCGAATAAACAAGGATTTATTGTAACATGTGCTCATTTTAATAAACGTTCTATTCTCAGTGTCGATCCAAATATGCCTTATAACTTAAAGGGACTTGGTTTGATGATTGATCATGCAGAAATTCAACTTTTGAGAACGACTGAAACAATTGAAGAAATCGAGCACGGACCATTAGATGAAACAGGTAAAAGAGGAGGGAAACGTACAGGGTTTCATCGAAATGATCCATGGTACGATGGAAGAGGATTTCATAATTTTACTATAATTGATGCTCCTCGAGCTGGTACTCAGTTAACTGAGGATGATTTAAATCAATTGCTTCTTTCAACTGAACTTTGGCAGAAATACGGGGTGTATTTGGATGAAATGAATAATGATTCAGAGAATAAAAATGGTATCAATGAGGTATTGAAAAACTTAACCTTAGATGAATTATTGAAATTACCATTACCTGAAAAAGAGGCGAATGATTATTTAGGAGCATTAGAGTTACCTCAAAATTTTGATGTGATAGAACTTTCAATTGAAAATCAATTGAGATACATTGAACTTTTAGAAAAATCTAGATTTCAAGTAAAGTTAGATTTACTGAATGAATATTGGTATAGAGAGAATTGTCAACAATACATACGATTGGTTGGTGAATCATTAAATTCATTGCCAACATCTACTTTTTACGAATTAAAAAAAACAATCACTTTACAAATTGCTGATAAAATTGATTTTGAAGGTGTGAAATTGTTTTTAATGGTCACAAATGATTTACCAAAGGAAGCTGTTATTCGTTGTCTTTCTAAGGTGAAATATATAGTCGACTTCAATAAGTATATGAATTTTTTAATGGATGTTCAAAATTTACATCCTCAAACATTTCATCTTAATGCAAATGATTTTTTCGAGAAAACAACAACTACGAAATTTGATTTAATCACCTATTTCCCTGCTTCTGAAGAATTACAATACGATTTGCCGCTTTACACTTATAACAATTTAAAAAATTATTTTGATGATTTAATTGTATGTTCGGAGTATGCAGGAGCAAATTACGAGTTTGATGCATCTAAGGAGTATATAGCGATGGATTTTAGTTCTAATTTCAATGAAGATGGAATTGGAAATGCTTTATTATTGAAAACAGCTTTGTTATTTAATGAGTACAAAGAGCATGTTTTTGAGTATGTATTTAAATCAAAATTAGAAGATTTACGAATTATAAGAAATGAAACATTAAAATCTACAAAAGGGGTTAGCGCTAAAATAATTAAGCAGTACAGTGTAGAAGAACTTCTTCGGTTAAATTACTTAGAGATTAAGCAGTTAATTAAGGTTTTAAAGCCTGATCTTCAAGAAAACGGTAAGGAGTACCTGTCCGTTCTCAATTTTATTGAAATCGTTGCTTCAATTTCTAATCTTCAGTTACGTTTATCTAATTTCACAAAACTAGTTGACGCAAATTTTGAATTACATTTTTCTGGAAATCAGTTTCTCGGTTGTTTAAATCGCATTGTATATAATTTGTTTTATTCACAATCAATTTATTTGCAGTATACTGATAGTGAGCAAGTAGAAGGAGTCTTGAATGATACAATGGGATTGGTAAATATACTTCGTACTTTACAAGATCAATCCCCTGAAATTGAAATCAATGATTTTTCAGAAGTTCTCATTGATTTCATAAATAACATTCTTTCCGAATTAAATCTTCCTATGGAAGAAATGGAGCAATTACTTGAAGTTAATACTGCACAATACCAATTAATCAACGGGAATGATGGATTGCTAGAGCTGATA
>CALPOI020000129.1 GCA_943325145.2 Candidatus Planktophila lacus
CATTGGAGTGAAATGTCAACAACACACTGTCTTGAAGATCATTGAAATAAAAACCTTTAGATTTTATTTTTCCGGTCTCATAATACAAGTTACATTCACCAAGTTTAAGGTCGTTTTGAAATTTACCTTGTTCATTCAATTCTCCATTGAAGTGCCAAGAAGTAAATAATCCATTTTTTGTACCGTTTTTATAGCTGGTTTTATTGATTGGCCTTCCTAATGTGGAATAAGTAATCCATTCGCCTTTTTTTTGCCCATTTTGGTATTCACCTTTCTCTTGAACACTTCCATCTTCAAAATAACTCGTGAATTCCCCTTGTAACATTCCGTTTACAAAGTAGCTTTTTTCTTTTGTACTTCCGTTAGAGTAATAAGTAATCCATTCATTGTTTTTTCTACCTGAGACATAGATTCCTTTTTCTTTTAATTGGCCATTCGAATAAAAGCGTTGCCATTCATCCGTTTCAAAACCATTGATGAACTTTCCTTTTTCTCGGATACTTCCGTTTTCAAAATAAGAAGTAAATTCACCATCTATCTGTTTATTTCCAGTAGGTTGCGCCCAATAAATTAAAGGAAAAAACAATATGGTTATAAGAAAGGTTTTCATCATTTTTGAAATTAATTAAAGATACTAAATAATTGCACAAATTAAAAAATCAATTGTACAAAAAAAATGTTGCAAATTTCTAGTGTTAGATTTTGCAACATTTTAAATCTTTTATTTCGAAGTAACAGAAAAAATGAGTTCTACTTTTTAGTTGTATTCTCAAATAATAAAGTTCAGTGAAATAACTTAAATCGCAACATTGTGTTCTCTTAAAGCATCATTCAAAGATGTTTTTAAGTCAGTACTTTCTTTTCTTTTACCAATAATTAAGGCACAAGGTACTTGGTATTCACCTGCTGGAAATTTTTTAGTGTAACTTCCAGGTATCACCACAGATCTTTCTGGGATATATCCTGTCGTTTCAATTGGATTTGAACCTGTTACATCTATGATTTTTGTAGATTTAGTAAGGCAAACGTTTGCACCAATTACCGCTTCTTTTCCAACTCTGACACCTTCAACAATGATACTTCTAGATCCAATAAAAGCATTGTCTTCTATAATTACGGGTGAAGCTTGCAAAGGCTCTAGTACACCACCAATTCCAACACCTCCACTTAGATGCACATTTTTTCCAATTTGCGCACAGGAACCAACTGTAGCCCAAGTATCTACCATTGTTCCTTCATCTACGTAAGCACCAATATTTACATAAGAAGGCATCATAATTACACCTGATGCAAGATAAGCACCGTATCGAGCAATTGCATGAGGAACAACCCTAACACCCAATTCTTTGTAGTTTCTTTTGAGTTCCATTTTATCATGAAATTCAAAAGGACCAACAGCGATTGTTTCCATTTTTCGAATTGGAAAATAAAGAATTACAGCTTTTTTAACCCATTCATTTGTAATCCATTCACCGTTTTCATTTGGTTCAGCAACACGGATAATTCCTTTGTCTAGCTCCTCGATAACATGTTCAATGGCAAGTATGGTGTTTTTGTCTTGGAGTAAACTTCTGTCTTCCCAAGCGTTTTCTATTGTAGATCTCATAGTACTATTTTTTTTGCAAATATACAATTTCAATGCATTGTATTTATCTATAAAAAGAACCTTATCTTAGTTCCCTAAATGAAATTTTAATTGTATGATAAAACGAATTGTTGCATTAGATTTTGGATTGAAACGAACAGGAATTGCTTTGACAGATGAAATGAATATCATTGCTAGTGGTTTAACAACAGTAGAAAGCGCAAAATTGATTTCTTATTTAAAAACATTGATCGAACAAAAGAATATAGGTACAATTGTTTTAGGAGAACCAAAACGTTTGAACAATACAGATACTCATATTACACAAAATGTCCGACTTTTATTTGATGTGTTAATCAAAGAGTTCCCTGGAATATCAATTCAACTTCACGACGAAAGATTTACCTCTAAAATGGCTTCATCTGCAATCCATGCATCAGGTATTTCAAAGTCGAAACAGAAAAATAAAGAGTTGATTGATGAGGTCAGTGCCACAATTTTATTACAGTCTTATATGCAAGCTCATTGCTAAATGAAATCTATCGAAAATGGGATTGATTTAGCTGTTTTTATGAAAAAAGCTAAAGCCCGTTTTTTAAATGAAACGAAGTTTGTTTCTGAGAATTCAGAAGAATAATTATAAAATGAGCGAGGTTTTTATTTCCTTTGAAATATTTTATCTTTGCAATTAAAAGAATAACTATGATTTTACCAATTGTTGCTTACGGTGATCCGGTTTTAAAAAAAGTAGCGGATGAGATAGATGCAAATTATGATTCATTGAATGAATTGATTGCAAATATGTTCGAGACAATGTATCATGCGCAAGGCGTTGGCCTAGCAGCACCACAAATTGGTAAATCAATTCGTTTGTTTATTGTAGATGGTGCGCCATTTTTGGATGTAGACGATGAAGATAAAGATGATCCTCGTTTAGTGGGGTTGGAAGGGTTTAAAAAAGTATTTATCAATCCAATTATTCACAGTGAGGTAGGAGAGGAATGGGGATTCAATGAAGGCTGTTTGAGTATTCCTAAAATTAGAGAAGAAGTTTACAGAAAACCAGAAATTTGTATTTCCTATTTTGATGCAGATTGGAATTTTCATGAGAAAGAATTATTTACTGGGTATGCTGCAAGGATCATACAACATGAATACGATCATATTGAGGGTGTTTTGTTTACTGACCATCTTTCAATGTTGAAACGTAAGTTGCTGACCAAAAAATTAAGCAATATATCTAAAGGCGTAATTTTGGTGGATTACAAAATGAAATTTCCAGCTTTAAAGCGTTCAAAATGATTCGTTATACGATTTGGTGGATTGGTTCAATCTTCTTTTTAGTTGGTTGTCAAAGTAAATCAACCCATACTGAAAAAGATGCTTCAAAAGAGGTATTATTGGAAAAGATTCATCTGTACGAGCGTGTTTTGGAAGATGATTACAAATCTTTGATGGAAAATAAAGTGAAAGATATTCCTGCTGTTCATCTATCACAACTTTCAGATGCCTATATTTCTTTTTACGATGCTTTTCAAAAAGATACAATAACACCTTACTATCTAGATAAATTACATCAGCTTTATTTGCAGGATAAAAGATATACTTACAGCGTTGCTTGGGCCGATACATTGATTCAGAGGTATCCGACATACAAAGGAAAAGCAAATGTTTTAATAAGCGCAGCCTCTACGACGGATATGTTTTTAAATGATACAACGAAAGTAAAGAAATTTTATCTTCAATTATTAAAGGATTATCCTAAATTGAACAATGAATTGAAATCATTTATTGATAATCGATTGGATAATTTGTCGATGAATTATTTAGAATGGATAAAAAGTAAATCAAGATAATTCTTAACAAATCATAAAAAAAAAATAGGTTTTGTTTTTTAGCTTATATTTGAATCAGTAATAATTTAAAACAATGAATATGAAAAAAATAGTTGGATTAGTAGTTGCATTATTCGCTTTACTAACATTATCTACGAATGCGGTAGCTCAACAAGTTGGTGGAGGTGCTAAAATCGATTTTAAGAAAGAAACCCATGATTATGGAAATATTAAATACGGTGCGAATGGTGAATGTACGTTTGAATTCACAAATACTGGAAGTGCTCCTTTAATTATTTCTGATGCGAAAGGTTCTTGTGGTTGTACGGTGCCTTCTTGGCCGAAAGAACCAATTGCTCCTGGTGCAAAAGGTTCTATTAAAGTAAAATATGACACTAAGCGTCCTGGTCCTATCACAAAAAGTGTAACTATTACATCTAACGCAACGAACGAACCAAACAAAGTAATTCGTATCAAAGGAAATGTTGGTCCAGCTCCAGAAGGTGATTCACCAGTGAACAACAACGGTCCGAAGAACTAATTTTTAGAAAATATTTTTTTGATTTGGGTATCAGTTTTGATACCCTTTTTTATTTGATTTAAGTTAATATTAGAACAACTTCTGTTGAATTAATTTTTGATGTTTCTAGGATGAAATGAAATGATTGCATCTCTAAGGAAACGTTGGTCAAGGTGGGTATAAATTTCTGTTGTTGTAATAGATTCATGACCAAGCATTTCTTGAATTGCACGTAAGTTTGCGCCTCCTTCAATGAGGTGGGTAGCAAAGGAGTGTCTAAAGGTATGCGGACTAATTGTTTTGGTAAGACCAATTTTTTCACTAAGGTCTTTGATGATGGTAAAAATCATTTCACGAGTTAATTTCGCACCTCTTCTGTTTAGGAAAACGTAATCCTCATGATTAACTTTTATGTTTTGATGATTTCTTGTCTGAACGAGGTACTCGTTAATTTCATTTTCTACATTTTCATTAACAGGTACCAATCGTTCTTTATTTCCCTTCCCAACTACTCGAATAAACCCTTCTTCAAAGTAAATTTCAGAAAATTTGAGATTGACTAATTCACTCACACGTAATCCGCAACTATACAAAGTTTCAATGATTGCTCTGTTTCTTTGTCCTTCATTTTTAGATAAATCAATTGCTTCAACCAATGCATCTATTTCTTCAACAGTCAATACTTCTGGAAGTTTTTTCCCGATAATTGGCATTTGAATCAATTCTGTTGGATCCGATTGAAGTTCATTTTCCAGTATCAAAAAATTATAAAATTGTTTAATTCCAGACAGAATCCTCGCTTGTGTTCTTGCGGTTAATCCAATACTGTGCAATGAGTGAATGAATGATTTTAAGTTGTCTGTTGTGATTTCTAAAGCAGAAAGTTTTTGATCTTCAGCAAAATCTTTTAACTTAATCACATCTCTTTGGTAGGCATCAATTGAATTTTCACTCAGTCCTTTTTCAATTTTTAAAAATGCATTGAATTCTTTAATATAGGTAGGCCAAGTACTCATAATCGTTTAATTTTCTGAATCTTTAGATAGGAAATAATCGGGGGCTAAGGTACTCAAATTTGAAGTATATTTGTTTGTGTGAAGCTTTGTAAGATACATTTGTTCGGGTTGTCCAGGAGTGGGGATTAGGCAAGCTTTTTTCTGCAATATTTCAATGTCCATCAGAGTTGTGTAACCACTTCTAGAGATGATTCCAACGCAATTGTAATACATTTCATCCAAATCTTTCCAATTGTTTGAAGAATAAAATGTGATGTTTTTTGGAAAATTAGTTGGTTTATTTAACTCGGTGGGAAGAATGCATTTTATTGCAAAAGAAGTAGATCGAGCGTAGGCAATGATTTCTTCTAGTAGTTGAAATGAATAAGGGAAGGGCCCACTAATTACTGCGAGAATATTTTGCGTGGATTTTTCGTTTGTTTGTATTATAGGAGTAAATCTAGATTGAATTCCTATTTTTTTGATTTTCAATTGATTTGAAGTTGTTTTACTTAAGGCTCCTGCATATGTATTTTTAGAGTTGTCAAGTACCCAAATTGAAGTAAATTTTTTAAGTTGATACAGGTGCCAATAGTGACCAAGTTTTTTTATGCCTTTAAGTGGTAATGTAAGTTGGTGAGTTATGAAGTATGATGGGATAGTTTTATGAAAAAAACCATAGCGGTGATCGGATATAATACTATGTATTTCAAGTTCTTTACAGATTTTATTTAAAGTTTTTTTTTCTTTTCTTATCGAGAGTATTAATTGAAAAATATTTCTCAATATTTCAAGATTCCATTTGCCAGAGCCTTTAAATTTAAAATTGTATCCATTTAGTTCAATACAAATAACTTCTGGAAAATAGGACTGTATAATTGCTCGTTGTGTGGAAGTTCCTGCAAAAAATAATTTGTTGTTTTGGGAAGTTAATTGTCTAATAATCCCAATCGATCTACTCACGTGCCCATATCCCCAGTCATTGCAGGAATAAAGGATTCTTTGATTGTGTAGCTCTCTAGGTTCCAATTAATACTTGATGTTATATTACTGAAATTAATTCAATAAAAAAGTTCCATTATAAAATGTTTAAAAAACAATAATTTAATGGAACTTAAAATTAAATCTATTTATTGATTTTAAATCAATTATTGTTGTAAGAATGGGTATTCAAATTGTTTTGGTGTTACAAAAGTTTCTTTAATTGTTCTAGCAGAAACCCATCTTAGTAAGTTCAATGGAGCTCCAGCTTTATCGTTTGTTCCTGAACCTCTTGCACCTCCAAATGGTTGTTGACCTACTACAGCACCTGTTGGTTTGTCATTGATGTAGAAATTACCAGCACTATTTTCTAATGCTTTCAATGCAGTAGCAATAGCATATCGATCTTTTGCCATGATTGATCCTGTCAATGCATATTCAGAAGTTCCGTCTACTAATCGTAGTGTTTCTTCATAGTTTTCGTCTTCGTAAACGTAGATGGTAAGTACAGGTCCGAAAATCTCTTCTACCATCGATTTAAAGGATGGATTTGTAGTTACAATTACATTTGGTTGTATAAAATATCCGATAGACTTGTCGTAATTTACACCTGAAATAATAGTTGCATCTTCTGCGTTTTTCGCAAATTCAATGTAGCTAACAATCTTGTCAAACGAACGTTCA
>CALPOI020000130.1 GCA_943325145.2 Candidatus Planktophila lacus
AAAGTTTGATTGTACTAAAATTGAAAAGATTGTTTTAAAAGCACATAAAAACCAAGGCGTACTTTATATTCAACCAAATGCTGAATACAATGTAATTGTGCCAGATCGAGATCCTTATAATGCGTATCGTCCCTATGGAAATCAAATCGAAATTGGTTTCTTTGATCTTGGTAAATCCGATATAAATTATAAAATACTAGAATTTAATCAATGGAAAAATAATTTTTTGGCGGTTAATTTCAGTTTGAAATCCACAAAAACAAGAGAATTTTCGGATTCTTTAGATGTATTTAAAAAAAGTGTACAAACTTATTATGAATCTGATACCTCTTCATTTTTTAAAACGTATGTTCGTTATTCAATTGCTGCAATTGACGACATCAACTTTTTTGGCTCAAGAAGTCATTACGAAAAATTCGAGTTTTATTTAAAAGATTTTCCCGTAGTTTATGAAAATGAGATGTATATGAAATATTTCTCAATTTTTTATAAAAATAGTATCGGCAGATTTCCGATGACGTTAAATACTAAGGTGTATAAATCTGTAATTAGAAGTAGCCCCTCCTCATTGTTAAGTGCTATGGGGGAAGAATATTCGTTGAAAAATTTAAGAATACGTGAATTAGCTATGATTCAAACACTTTCAGAGATTTATTATGATAAAAACTTCCCTAAAACGAATGTACTATCTATTTTAGATAGTATTTCAAGTTTTTCATTATTTAAAGCTCATGCTTCAATTGCTCGAAATATATTGGAAAGATTGACAGCTTTAACACCAGGAACCAAAGCTCCAAATTTTAATCTAGGTATCAAAGACAGTATTTCATTAAATAATTTTCAAAATAAGTTTATTTATATTCAATTTATTGATCCTTCAAGTGTAGAATCAATGAAAGAATTTGAATTGTTACGCCCAATGTATTTGAAATATAAAAAATATTTCGAATTTATAACAGTCTATGATTCAACGGTAAATGTTTCTAAAGAACAAAGAAATTATTTGTCAAAATTACCATGGATGATTACTCCGGTTGGTTCTTTGAATGATGTTTTTGCAAAGTATCAGATAAAATCATTTCCACAGTATGTTCTTATTGATAATACGGGTATTATTTCTTCAATTCCAGCATTAGGACCCTCTCCAAACGGAGATTATGAAACCATTGATAAAGTCTTTTTCTCGATTACAAAAAGAATACTACAAGAAGAAAAAGAAAAAGAAAAAAGTGAGATAGATACGATTTTTGACCGGTAATTATGGTAGGAGTTGAATTAGTTTGATCGATGCTTTACCAATTAATACTTTTGATTTTTCAATCTCTGTATTTAAACGGTCAATAACAATTTTAGCTGTTGGGGGATCAAGATATTCTCCGGCTAAAATATTTAATTCTTGCTTGATTTTCTTTAAGATAAATCCAGTTCTATAACCACTTAATACATCATTTTTACTCAAATTATTTTTTGTAATTAACGATTGAATTAAAGGATTTGTGATTGTTAAATTACTGTTGACTGGATCAGTATAAGAGTTGATTTCAAATTGAATAGTTTGTTTTGTTTTAATTATCAATTCCGTTTTACGTAATCGACTAAAGGTACTATCCATTTTTTGTTGTTGTCTTTCTGTTTCTGATACACCTGGATAGTTTGTTAATTCTTTTGGATTTTCATCCTTAATGGTTTTTTGTCCATTCCATTTTCCGATACCATTTCCTTTGGCAGTGATTATTATGGGTAGTTTCTTATTCATTATTGATTCAAACAATTGTTTTACTGCTACACTATCATTCTTTGTGATAAGTTGTTTGTTCAGAGTGAATTTATCTGAATCAAAGGCGTCTTCTAATTGGATTTTTAGTCGTGCATCATAAGTAGGTTCAGCATCTGCGAGGTGAATGTGAAGCATAACTTCATCAGCATCCTTGGACAAACAAGAGTAAGGAATGGATAATAATCGAATTTCAAAATCTTCTTCTTTGTTGTTTTCCTTAAACTGGAATTCTTGTGTAAGCATGTCAAATTGAGTGGAATCTTCAAATGTATAAACACCATCTTTATAAGTAAATGCAGCCCATTTTTCACCCATTAATTGGTTGTATTCATTTAGTTTGAGCTGATATTCTGCAAGGATTTTTTGCGCGTTTTCTTTTTCATATTTTAAGTCGCTAATATATTTTAAGTAGGATTTGTAGGCTTCATTTTCTCTTACGATTGCTTCTTGAAGTTGACTGCGTTTATCTTTATTCGAATCAGTTTTTGGTTGAAAATTCTTTTTTAGTGGTTGATTCGGATTTTCTTCAATCATTCGTTCACGTTCTTTTTTGTCTTTACGAGACATTTTATTCTTAGTTGTAATTGCGGTATACCCATATTCAGAATATTCCCGTTCGTATTTGTTGATTTTTTTCGCAGATTCTGTTTTCTTTTTCTCGTAATGAGAAATCCAATAGTCAAACCCTTTTTTACCAGTGATTTTATCTGTAAGTAATTTTATTTTATCTGTTTTCAATTGATTGATGATACTTTGGAAAGTTGCACCGTCAGAAAAAGATGAATCAGGAGATAAAAAACGAGTTTTTCCTGAGCCAAAAAGATGATATGTGAGGCCATTACGTTCTATAACTACTGTTGTTTGTTTTTTTGAATTATAACCCCAAACATCAAAATGAAGATTTGTAATTTTGTTATTTCCTACTGTTTTGAATTTATTTTTTGTGTATCTAAGTGGTTCAATGGATGAACCCTTGTTTGTTTCGCGATTGAATTCAAGTTGGTATGGAAATAAACCTACAGCTTTTGGTAACCCTTTATTCCATCTTCCTTGCTCATCTTTTTCTCGTTCTTCAAGTAAACCTGTTGTATTACTGCCATCACCTGCAGCAACTAATATATTCTCAAAAATTTCTGCTTCACCACCAAGGCTTGTGTAAAATTTAAAGGTCCTTTTCTTTACGTATTCATTGATAGAAAGATTAATTGCTGAAAGTGTACCTAATTGTTCGTTAGAATTTAAAAAATGATAAGTTTCAATCATTTTTACCTTATCGTCCAAACTTAAACTTGGGTCCAATAGATTATATAGTTTTTTATGAGGTTTTTTAAGTCCTTTGTCTTCTTTAAGAGCTGCATTTGGTAAATGTTTGGTTAATATATTTTCAAATTCTTCAAGTTTATGCTGGTAGAAAGGCAGTTCAGTTTCATCTTCTAATCTTTTTGCAAGTAACATTTTGTTTAGTTCCCATAAAGCCATCTTATTTGCAGCCTCGCTCAATAATCCTTTGGGAGATTTTGAAATTTCAGAACTTCGAATGAATAAATAATTGGGTTGATTAATTATGATTGATTCAATAGAGTCATAATTAATATCACCACTTGCAAATTCTATCATTGGACCCTTGTATTCAAAATATCTACCGATATTTTTTTCAAGAATTGGACTTTTTTTTACAATGTGGAATAAATATGCTTTTTCTTCTGCAGTAAAATTGTTTTTTTCTTGACCATTGGAAAAATAGGATAAAAAAAAGAGTGGAATAATTAACAGATTTAGTTTAATTGTCATAGGATTAAAACTTGAAAAATAATTAACGAAATTCTCTGTGATTTTCTTTATATCAGCCATTAATTTTAGATTGCTTTTCTAGCTTTTACAAAATAACAAATAATTTGCGTCATAAAATTATATATAATTTAACTTAGTTAAAAGAAACGACTTATCTTTGCAAAATGCAAGAAATGATACTAATAATTGATTTTGGTTCGCAATATACTCAGTTAATTGCGCGCAGAGTAAGGGAATTGAATGTTTATTGTGAAATACACCCTTGGAATAATGTTCCTGAATTAACTTCAAATATCAAAGGGGTTGTCCTATCTGGAAGCCCTTTTTCAACTAGAGATCCTCAAGCTCCAAAGCCTGATTTATCGAAAATTAAAGGCGAATTTCCTTTGTTAGGTGTTTGTTTTGGTGCACAGTATTTAGCTGGTAATTATGGTGGTGAGGTGTTGCCTTCTACTATCAGAGAATATGGTCGTGCGAATTTATCATTCGTAGACACTAGTCATGAGTTAACAAATGGCATGAGTCTTGGTTCACAAGTTTGGATGTCACATGGCGATACGATAAAAGATATTCCAAGTAATTATAAAATTATTGCAAGTACTGAAGATGTTTCAGTTGCAGGATATTATATAGAGGGCGAGCAAACCTACGGAATTCAATTTCATCCTGAAGTCTATCATTCCTTGGAAGGGTCTATTTTGTTGAAGAATTTCATTGTTTCAATTTGTGGTTGCGAACAATCTTGGACTCCGAATTCATTTGTTGAATCTACAGTAAATGAACTTAAAGCTAAAATTGGGAAAGATAAGGTCATTTTAGGATTGTCTGGTGGTGTAGATTCTTCGGTTGCTGCTGTATTATTACATAAAGCGATTGGATCAAATTTACATTGCATTTTTGTTGATAATGGTTTGCTTAGAAAAGACGAATTTTCTTCTGTACTAGACTCATACAAAGGAATGGGGTTGAATGTGAAAGGGGTAGATGCTTCTGAAAAGTTTTATGCTGCTCTCAAGGGTTTGACTGATCCAGAATTGAAAAGAAAGGCGATCGGAAAAGTTTTTGTTGATGTTTTTGATGAAGAATCAAAGTTGGTGACAGATGCGAAATGGTTGGGTCAAGGGACAATTTATCCAGATGTGATTGAGTCAGTTTCTGTCAATGGCGGACCTTCACAAACTATTAAATCTCATCACAATGTTGGAGGATTACCAGATTATATGAAATTAACAGTGGTTGAACCATTGCGATTGTTATTCAAAGACGAGGTGAGACGTGTAGGAAAATCATTGAATATTTCTGATGCTATTTTAGGAAGACATCCGTTTCCTGGGCCAGGTTTAGGTATTCGAATTTTAGGCGAAGTTTCAGCAGAAAAAGTAAGAATCTTACAAGAAGTAGATGCATTGTTTATCAATGGATTAAAAGAAGATGGTTTGTACGATCAAGTTTGGCAAGCAGGGGCAATTTTCTTACCGATTCAATCCGTTGGGGTTATGGGCGATGAACGAACGTATGAAAATGCTGTAGCGTTGAGAGCAGTTTCTTCTACTGATGGAATGACTGCAGATTGGGTGCATTTACCTTATGAATTCTTAGCTAAAATCTCTAATAGAATCATCAACCAGGTGAAAGGTATAAATCGGGTAACTTATGATATTAGTTCTAAGCCACCAGCAACCATTGAGTGGGAGTAATACTAGATAGTAAGGAAGATTATAATAAGATGTTTAAATCATTACTTTCAGTTTTTTTTGTTTTCTTTTTTTACGTTTTGTCAGCGCAAGAAGCTGATAAATTGGTTGTTAAAAATGGAAAAAAATATTTCTCTCATTCTGTTGTAAAAGGTGAGACGATTTTTCGAATTTGCAAAAACTATTCAGTAACTTCAGAACAGTTAATTGAATTAAACCCTTCTTTAAGTAAAGGTCTACAGCTAGGAAAACCAATTTTAATTCCATATTCCGAAAAAAAAGATTTTGCAAGTAATTCTTTAATTAAGTTTAATGTATTGGTTGAGAGCACCTTATCAAATATAGCCTCACTTTTCAATTTGAAAGAAGATGAATTAAAAGTTTTAAATCCTAATTCCCCAAATCAACTTTTAGCAGGAACTCAATTAAATGTCCCTGGAGATTCTTTATTGTTTAAAACAGCACTTTATAAATCAACTGTTAAAGTTAAGCCAGATACTATTATTCAATATGTTATTGAAGAAAAAGATGTGTTGTATTCGATAGCTAAAAGATTTATGACATCTGTAAAAGAAATTCAAACATTAAATCTCAAGACAAATACTACGATTTCTCCAAATTCTGTGTTGTTAATTCCAATTTATGATCGTAGAGTTTTAGAAATGAAGTTCAGAACTTCTAAAGATTTAATAGCCGAACAAGAAAAATTAAAACACGAAGAAGAAGCAAGAAAAATTAAGGAAATAGAAGATAAAAAACTTCAAACAATTGAAGAAAAAGAAAAACAGATAAAAGCGATAGCTGAAAAAGCACGTCTCCAAAAGGAGGAGTCAGAGAAAAAACGCTTAGCTGCAGAACAATTGAAGAAAGAACAATTGGCAAAAGATAAAATTGTAAAAGACAGTATTGCTAAAGTTACCGCAGAGAATGTACGTATACAAAAGGAGGAATCGGAGAAAAAACGCTTAGCTGCAGAACAATTGAAGAAAGAACAATTAGCAAAAGATCAGGTTATTAAAGATAGTATTGCTAAAGTTAATGAAGAGAAAATCCGTATTCAAAAGGAGGAATCGGAGAAAAAACGGTTAGCTGCAGAGCAATTGAAGAAAGAGCAATTAGCTAAAGCAAAAATTGTAAATGATAGTATTGCTAAAGTTAATGCAGAGAAAATCCGTGTTCAAAAGGAGGAATCGGAGAAACAACGCTTAGCAGCAGAACAATTGAAGAAAGAGCAATTAGCTAAAGAAAAAATTGTAAATGATAGTATTGCTAAAGTTAATGCAGAGAAAATCCGTATTCAAAAGGAGGAATCGGAGAAACAACGCTTAGC